>JAKSBB010000864.1 GCA_022361315.1 Desulfobacterales bacterium | reverse complement strand
TATGGAGGCTGATTCCATTTCCGAAACCCCGATTTACCTGTCCCAGATGGTGATCCCCGTCGGATTGCTCCTGTTTGATCTCCAGCTGGTGGCAAGGCTGTTAAAGAGGTTCACATGATTTCCGATCCGTTGTTAATGTCCGTTGTCCTTTTCGGCTTTATGTTTTTATGCCTGTTTTCAGGCCTGTGGATCGGATTTTCCCTGCTGTGCACCGGAATTTTCGGCATGCTGGTCTTTGACCTGAACCTGCCGCCGGTGATCTCGGTCTGGGATAAGATCGGCGGGCTGCTGGCCAACTCCATCTACAACTCCACCAACTCCTGGTCCCTGACGGCGTTACCCCTGTTTATCCTGATGGGAGAGATTCTCTACCGGACGGCCATCTCCACCAAGCTGCTAAACGGCCTGTTGCCCTGGCTGTCACGGATTCCCGGCCGCCTGCTCCACATCAACGTATTCGCCTGCTCCCTGTTCGCCGCTGTTTCCGGTTCCAGCGCCGCCACCACCGCCACCGTGGGTAAGATCGCCCTGGATGAGTTGTCCAAGCGGGGCTACAGCAAGAGCCTGGCTATCGGGTCCCTTGCCGGGGCCGGTACCCTGGGGTTCCTGATTCCCCCCAGTCTGATCATGATCATTTACGGGATTCTCTCGGATACCTCCATCGGAAAGCTGTTTATCTCCGGCGTGATTCCCGGGCTCCTGCTGGCCGGGTGCTACTCCCTCTATATCATGGCGGTTTCTACTGTGGATCCGTCGGTGGTTCCGGATAAAACCGAAACCTTCACCACGGCGGAAAAGATAAAATCCCTGAAGGAACTTTTCCCCATCATGGGTCTGATTTTCGCCGTACTCGGCGGGATTTACATGGGGCTGACCACACCCACAGAAGCGGCTGCCATCGGCGTCATCGGCGCCCTGGTACTGGCTGTGGCCTTCCGGAACCTCACCTGGGAGAACTTCAGGGAAGCCCTGGTGAACGCGGTGAAGACCACCTGCATGATCTGCTTCATCATCCTCTCCGCCTCCTTTCTCTCACAGATCGTGGGTTTTGTGGGCATTGCCCGGGCCGTGTCTGAATATATTGCCGGTCTGAACCTTTCCCCCTACCTGCTGATCTTTGTTGTGGGCCTGATGTACATCCTTCTGGGTATGATGCTGGACGGCATCTCCATCGTGGTCATGACCCTGCCCATCGTTCTTCCCATCGTAGTGAACGCCGGGTTTGATCCGCTCTGGTTCGGTATCTTCCTGGTCTTCATGGTGGAATTGTCCCAGATTACGCCGCCTGTGGGGTTTTCGATATTTGTTATCCAGGGGATCTCCGATGAAAAGGTGTCCACCATCCTGAAGGCGACCCTGCCGTTCTTTATCATCATGGTGCTGATGGTGGTGTTCGTGACTATTTTTCCGGAGGTGGTCTCCTATCTGCCGGATAAGATGGTGCAGTAAAAATAGATACCTCACCAAAGGAAAAGTTAACAATGACACCCGCTGCGGCCTTATCTGCAGCGGGTGTTTTTTTATCAGTATCAAAACAAGCCTCCTCCCTGGTGGATTTGACAAGCCACAACTGACCCGGTATGGTGATATTCTCATATCAAGATCGGAGGCCCATGAACAACTTAGCGAATAATTTATCGGACATCTCAGCATGCTATGAAAAACTGGAATTCGCCATCCGGGGGGCAGACCACCCCTTACCGCCCGACCCTGATCTGTTTCAGTCCACATCGGTGATGGCGCTTTTTATGTTAGATTCAGCCCCCTCGCTGTTGTTTATCCAGAAGGCGGACAGGGAAGGCTACCCCTGGGCCAATCAGATGGCCTTTCCCGGGGGCCATGTGGATGAAAATGACGAGAATCCCCGGGCCACAGCCCTGAGGGAGTTGGACGAGGAAATGGGCATTGCCTCGGAAAACGTCAGGGTCATCGGCTCTCTGGGACATTTCCAGACGCTGAACAATAAAGATATCGAGGCCTTTACCGGGGTGTGGAACCAGAAGGACGATATTCGGTTTGATACCTATGAAATCCAGCGGGTGTTCAGAATCCCCTTTGCCCATCTGGCCCGTGTTCATAAAGAGAAGGGGTATGCCGGGTGCACGCCGAGCATCATGGAACTGACCTACCCCTATGAAGATGTGACCATCTGGGGGGTGACCGCCAAGATTGTCCACCATCTCATAGAAGTCGTAACCCCCACCTGAGATCATATCCCCTCAATTTAGGACCACCCCTATATATAGTGGTGGGGGATCACCGGATATGGTGATATATGGTTAGTTTTGACGGGAATTAATCATGCCGGGCCCTGGCCCGGAGCCTCAGCCAGATCTTTGCCACCAGAAATCCGGACAGGAAGCAGAGCATCCCGGGAAACCAGGTATGGGGGGAAAATTCAGGGGTGCCGGAAGCCACGATAAGCCCGCCCAGAGCGAAACTGAAGACGATACACATCGCCGCGATAAGGAGGCGGCAGGCAAGGTTGGAATCATACCAGGGGGTAATGGTTTTTCTGAAAAAAGGGTTCTGGTCCAGTTGCATCTATGGTTTCCGTGCGGTGTGATTATATTCACGTGTGATTTTTGTTAGAGCCACAACATATAGTAATTTTCTCTTGACAACCACAATATATTGCGATAAACCTTGCGCCAGTCAGCGGATAAACCATGATGGATTCCCTTGGCCAGCAGACACACAATAGGCTAAATTCAATCAGATTTCAAGAGGTGGGTACATGTTTGAGCAAATCAAGAAACGAGACGGACGGGTAGCTGAATTCAATTCATCCAAGATCACCAGCGCATTGATCAAGGCGGGTGAGGCAACCGGCGAGTTTAACGGCAGGGAAGCCAAAAAAATGACCATGCGGGTACTGACCCTGGCCAGGGACCTGCAGCTGGATCCCGTACCGGAAGTGGAAGACATTCAGGACATCGTGGAACGGGTTCTTCTGGATTCCCCGTATTATAAAACCGCCAAAGCCTACATCATCTACCGTGAGCAGCATAACCAGATCCGTAAGATTGCCATTGATGAAAATGTCGGCCTCATGGATTCTTACATCAGCCGCATGGACTGGAAGGTAAAAGAGAACTCCAACATGAGCTATTCCCTCCAGGGGCTGAACAACTACATCTCTTCGGATATTACCGCCGAGTACTGGCTGAACAAGATCTATCCCCCGGAAGTCCGGGATGCCCACTACTCCGGTGACCTGCATATCCACGATTTAAGTCTGTTGTCTGTATATTGCGTTGGCTGGGACCTCCAGGACCTCCTGATTGAAGGGTTCAAAGGGGTGGCCGGCAAAGTGGAATCCTCTCCGCCCAAGCATTTCAGAAGTGCCCTGGGCCAGATCGTCAACTTTTTCTATACCCTCCAGGGAGAGGCGGCCGGTGCCCAGGCCATGTCCAACTTTGACACCCTCCTGGCCCCGTTTGTCCGGTACGACAACCTGGAGTACAAGGAAGTCAAACAGGCCCTCCAGGAATTTGTGTTCAACATCAACATTCCCACACGGGTCGGTTTCCAGACGCCGTTTACCAATATCACCATGGACCTGAATGTCCCGTCCACCCTCAAGGATTCCCCCATTATCATCGGCGGTGAATATAAAGAAGAAACCTATGAAGGGTTCCAGGCGGAAATGGACCTGATCAACGCCGCATTCGCAGAGGTCATGATGGAGGGGGATGCCAAGGGCCGCGTGTTTACCTTCCCCATTCCAACGTACAATATCACCGAGGATTTTGACTGGAGCAATCCCAAACTGGAAAACATCTGGAAGATGACCGGAAAATACGGGATTCCCTATTTTTCCAATTTCGTCAATTCCGACATGTCGCCGGAAGATGCCCGGTCCATGTGCTGCCGGCTCCGCCTGGACAACAGGGAACTGAGAAAACGGGGCGGCGGCCTTTTCGGTGCCAACCCCCTGACCGGTTCCATTGGTGTGGTCACCCTGAACCTGCCGAGAGTCGGCTACATGGCCAAGGATGAGGCAGATTTTCTCAGCCGCCTGGACGAACTGATCGAACTGTCTGCAGAATCCCTGAGCATCAAGCGGAAGATCCTTGAGAAATTTACCAACGGTGATCTTTACCCCTATTCCAAATTCTACCTCAGAAAGATCAAGGAGAGCACCGGGGTGTACTGGCGGAACCATTTCTCTACCATCGG
>JAKSBB010000789.1 GCA_022361315.1 Desulfobacterales bacterium | reverse complement strand
TTGAACCCCTCTTCGATGGCAGCCACAAGACCCGGGTTATAGTTTCTTACCCCTGCCTTTGCGGTCATTTGAAAAATGGGCATCCGGCTCTTTGAAAAGCTTCCCGGAAGCCCCATCTGCCCCGGCAGCACCGCCATTTCCTGTGGGGTGGCAAGGAACCCGTCGATTTTCTCCCTGGCCGCAGCAAGGATCATCTGTTCGGTGGTGTCAAACCCGACGGTTCTGGGACCGTTGATCTTATTGTCCAGCCATTCCCTTGCCCGGGAATGGTTTAAGGCCCCTACGGTCATCCGCTCGAACCCCGTATCCGGATCGAAGACAAAGGTGTCGTTATCCGTCCGGTTCCGGGTCAGATAGAGGTGCCAGTCCAGGCGGTAATGGGGTGCTGAAAACCCCACCCACCCGTGGGTGGTCTTTCGGGGGGGAAAGGAAGAGAGAATATCTATAATCCCGTCCTTCAAGGCATTCACCGCTTCCTGCCGCTCGTAGAGATGGATCACCGCCTCCCGCCCGTTTTTCCGGGCCCATGCCTTCCAGAACGCCACCAGCAGCCCGGACGGTTCCCCACTGGCCGACCGCATGGAAAAGGGCGGAAAGGATTGATCCATACCGATGATGACCTGGTTCCGGGTTTCCTCCGGCACCTTGCCCATCCATCGCCGTTCAATGACGGCACGTTCTTCCGGGGTAATGGCGGCCAGCCCCTGATTGATCAGGCTGACCAGATCCCTGTTCCCTTCTCTGACGGCGGCAAAAAAAGGTTTGCGGTAGAGGGGACGGGAGGGGTGATAGCGAAACTCGGAAATCAGATCTTCCCGGGTCATAAAGTAAAGTGCCGTAGGGGTATCACAGACAAAGACCTTGATCTCCCCGTCGGCCACCCCCTGGAACATTGCCTGGTGGCTTTTGTATAATTTGAGGGCTGCACCGGGCAGTTCCCGCCTTACAAATTCAACGGCATAATCTTTGTCCAGTACACCGATCTCAAACCCCTTGAGATCCTGAAGCCCTTTGAGCCCGTATATGGATTCATGGAAGAAAAAATGGGTCTGACAATCACGCAGCTTGTTGGCATAGTCCAGATAGGTGTCCCTGTGGACGCTGAAAAAACAGCCGGCGTGGATATCGGCCGCCCCGGTTTTAACCATGTCCAGACTGCTGGCCCAGGGTACCGGAATGAACTCTACATCCACACCGGTTTTTTCGGCCCAGAGTTTCCACAGGTCCACAAACATGCCCACGGCCCGTCCCTGGTTGTCCGCAAAATGAAAGGGCATGTTGTCAATACTTGCGGCGATGCGCAGCGTTCGCGTGTGTGCCGGAAGCGACACCGCACGGGTCTCACCGGTCCAGCTGGAAATAATCTTTTGAATGTCCTCCCGGGGCAACGCGGAAAATCCGGTCTGTATCCGCTTTAACAGATCTGAAGGACCTGATATGACCGCGGCCTCCAGGGGATGGTGAAAGAGTACCTTCTCCCTGGCCCGGATCATCTCAGTACCTTTGAATTTGGCAAGGTAGGTGGAGGCCACCGGCTTCTCCATGACAAAAGCTGGCACCTGTCCGCTCATGGCCGCACGGATCAGGCTTTCGTGACTGTTGAACGGGACAATCCCCACATCCGGAGACCTGCTTCTCAGAACCCTGCTTGCGGGTCCCCCGGCAACCACTCCCACCTGTTTTCCGGAAAGTTCGTCAAGCCCCCCTGGAAAAGGAAGGCGATCAGCACGTACATACAGGAAGAACTTAAGGTCGGGAAGGGGGAGAGAAAAGGCAGAGCTGCCCGGCTCACCGGCGTGCGGTCCCAGTACCGCCATAACATGCCCGGCACGTTTAACTGCAACCTTGCCGTCGGCGGATATGGGACCCTTTTGAAAGACCACCGGCACACCGGTCTGCCTGGACCAGAGTTCCCATATGTCTCTGATAACCCCTCTGGGTTCGCCGTTTTCATCATCAAAAAGAAAGGGCTGGAACGGGGCATAGGAAAGGGTAAGCGCATCTGGTTGCTGTGCACGGATGGCAGGTGCGGTCACCAGAATCAATAACAGGCAGATCAGCCGGATGACCCGTCTGAAATCGGATACTGTTATAATGCCTGGTTGTTGACTCATCTTTTAAAAATATACAAAAGAGGCACCGGATACCACCCTTATTTGCGCAATACGTCCCTCCCCGCCGGTTTTTTCCAACCGACAGGGAGGAACGGCGGCCGACTTACCCGTGCAGGGGCACACCGGATGCTTTTGACGCCACCTCACCCATGATCTCCGCCAGGGTCGGATGGGCATGAATGGTATGGGCCACTTCACCTGCAGTCATTCCCTTTTCAACAGCCAGTGTGGCTTCGGCAATCAGATCCGTGGCATGGGGGCCGGTAATATGAACACCCAGCACCTTCTTGGTGGCGGCATCCACCACCATTTTGGCTTCACCCGCAATTTCACCGATGGCCTGGGCTTTGCCCAGCACCCTGAAATTCACGGCGGCGGTTTCCACGTCATACCCCGCTTCTTTGGCACCGGCTTCACTCAACCCCACAGTACCGACTTCAGGCATGGTGAAAATGGCACCCGGCACAGCGTTATAGGCCATAGCGGCTTTGGTACCCTCGTCGGACAGCGCATTTTCCGCCGCAACGAGCCCCTCGTGGGAGGCCACATGGGCGAGCATCACCTTGGCAGGTCCCAGGATATCTCCGATGGCATAGACATTATCGGCTGCGGTTTCCATAAATTCATTGGCCGGAATCCAGCCGCGCTCGGTTTCAAGCCCGACAGCGTCCAGCCCCAGATCTTCGGAAAGCGGGGTTCTGCCGATGCACACCGCCATGATCTCGGACTCAAGGGTGTCGGTTTTCAGTTTTTTGGGTTTGGGGTTGTCCGTAAACGGGCTTACGGACAGGGAAATGCTGACGCCGCCATCGGTGTTTTCAGCCTGGGTGACCACTGTATCACAGAACACCTTGATCTTCTTTTTCTTCATTTCCCGCATCAGAAGTTTGGAGCAGGATTCATCCACTGACGGCAGGGGAAGCAGTCTGGACATGGCTTCCACAACAGTCACCTTGCAGCCCAGGGCTGAAAAGATAAAGGCAAACTCACACCCGATCACACCACCGCCAACGATGGTCATGGATTCAGGGATCCGGTCCAGGGAAAGAATATCGTTGGAAGAAACCACCCGCTGGTGGTCAAAGGGGAAGTCGGGCACGTTCAGGGGTTTGGTACCGGTGGCTATAATCAGTTTATCGTAATCCACGACGGTTTCACCGCCATCCACATCAGTGACGCAAACTTTGCCGGGCGCTTGGATTTTCCCTTTACCAAAAAGCACGCTGATGCCGTTGGTGTCCATTAGTCCGGCAATGCCCTTTCTCTGGTCGGCCAGGATCTTATCCTTACGGGCCATTAATGCCGTCATATCCGGGGATACCCCGCCTTCGATCTGAATTCCCATCTTGTCCGCCTCCATGCACTTGAGAAGGAGATCCGCGGAATTCTTCATTATTTTTGAGGGGATACAGCCCCAGTTCAAGCATGTCCCACCCAGATTTTCCTTTTCAACCAGGGTGACCTGGGCGCCCAGAGACGCGCCTTTCAATGCCGCAATATATCCACCCGGGCCGCCGCCGATAATTACAAGTTTCTTGGTCATGTGTCCTCCCTTATATAATGTAGGCAGAGGTCTTTTGCCTTGCCGTATTAGTGAAACCGGCCTGGATCAGGGCATTTGCGTTCCAAACGGCTTCAAATTATGACGATACTGACAGATTCCGTGATTCCAAAACCACCATATACTATTTTCACAAATATTTCCAAAAAAAACTTCATTTTTCCTTAGTTTTTGAAAATTTTATTTGACATTATCACTATCGTAAGGTAATTATCAATTAAATTTAATTAAATTTCATATTTCCAAAATTTTTTAGCTAAAAAAAGAGGCGGAATGAAGATCGATCAAACCAACATTGATATCATCAGGGAATTAAAAGAAGGGAAAAAATCCTTTAAGAAAATCGCTGATAAGCTGGCCATCACCGAGAATACGGTGAGATCACGGGTCAACAAGCTGCAGGATGAAGGGGTGCTTGAAATCTGCGGACTGGTTGACCCTGCCATGTTGCCCGGCCACAGAACGGTTATCATCGGCATCAAACTGTCCGAGATGAACCTGGTGGACAAGGGCAAAGAAATCAGCAAACTTAAAGGTGTCATTTCGGTATCCGTGGTCACCGGGCGCTATGATCTCATGGTCCTGGTCCTCTTCAAGAAAGGCTTCGGCCTGCTTGAATTCTATACCGAAGAGATTTCCAAGGTTGAAGGAGTCAGCTCGGTTGAAACATTTGTTGTCTACAAATCCTATAACCTGAAAGTTCCCTACATATTTTAACAGAATACAACCGTTAAAAGGGGGGCTGTCATGAACGATAGTCTTAA
>JAKSBB010001222.1 GCA_022361315.1 Desulfobacterales bacterium | reverse complement strand
ATGGGCTCATCATCCAATAAATGCAGGAAATGTCAACCCCGGCATGTTAAAAATCGATTCAAATGAAAATTCCTCCTTGTCTGAGATGTGTTATGGCATGCTTCTTGATTGAAAGTTTTAGTAAAACAAAACGAACAACCGGTCCACCGGTGAAGGTAATTTAAATACCCTACGGGAGTCATTCCCAATAAAAGAAAGGAGTAAGATTATGACCAGTTGGATATGTGACCAATGCGGATATAACCTGGATGCGGAGACCCCGCCCGAGCAATGTCCTTCCTGTAAAAAAGACTGTTCATTCGTGGACAACTCCTGTTACACGCCGGATTGTGCCGGCAAACCCAACGATCCCAGGATCACCGGGAACGAAGGCTAATTCATTAAATTATATCCGTTTAAGGAGGGTGTTATGGCCGATAAAAAATACAGAATAAAAACGTCCTGTCCCCAGTGTGGTTGTACCGGCGCTGCAGCCATGTCCGAAGAAGAACTTAAAGAACGCTACGGCGACGTCCCCAACATCGAGCTGGAATGCCATGAATGCATGATGGTCATGGACGCTGAGGTTGAGGAAGAAAAAGACGATAAGTAAAACAACAGTACGAACAGGGGGCGACGATGGTGTTTGCCCCCTTTCTTTGCCGCATCAGGCGGGTAACCATACGTCATAAACAAAAGGATGCAGGGACTGGATGACGGTAACAGGGGGACAATTGTCTGCACGATCTTACCATTGGCAACATGCCCATATCCGTCACGGTATCTCTCCTCATTATCTTGATTTTGAACATTATCCATTGCCGGCAAAGTCTTATGCCGCATCATCCCTAATTCCTTTCCGGCAGCCGGAGAAGCAAAGGGGTGAGGCCCCTGCAACCCTGTCTGATCTCCTTTTCCTCGCATACGGGGTCACCCGGGTCAGACGGGGGCAGATTCCCTTTTATTACAGAACGGTGCCGTCGGCGGGTGGCCTGTACCCCTGTCACTTATATCTTTGTATAACTTCCGTTACGGAAGATACTGAGACAGGAGTGTACTATTATGATCCGGTTCGCTCCGGTCTGGTACAACTGAGGCGGGGAGACGGCTGTTCGGAGAAATTTTTGGCGCAGCTTCTTGCCGGTGAGCTTGCACTTTCCGATGTCCGCCTGATGTTCGTGGTTACGACGCATTTTTATAATAGTGCCTGGAAGTACCGGGCGCGGGCCTACAGGTATCTGTTGCTGGATACGGGGCACCTGGTCCGGAATATCACACTGAATCCGGCGATCCGGATGCTTCCCCGTAAAACAGAAGTTAACTTTGATGATGGTGAATTGTCCGAATTTTTAGGACTGAACAGTGCAGCAGAGGTCCCGTTGGCCTGTGTTACAGTGAACTGGGACAAGAGTGTGTCAAAAATCGTTAAGGGGACATCCGAAAAGACGATTCCCTGCTTTCCTCAGGAAAGTGACCGGCCCTCAGAAACCGTATATTTAAAAAATTACCCTGAACTCAGATCCATTCATTCGGCGGGTATTCCCCCGGGCCGGCAGGTCCCTGTACCGGAGACTGCGGTGACGGATGATGTCCCGGTGGGTTCCATCCCTTTGGCATTTGAAGGCACAACGCCTCTGTATGAAATGCCGGGGCAGGATTTGACCGGATTCATGATTCGGCGGCGGTCGCGGCGAAATTTTATCGGAAGGCCGGTGGCCGCCCGGGAATATCTGCAACTCTTTCGTTGTTTATCTCCCAGCCGGGACACCGGTCTCCGTCCGGGAATCGTCTGCCGCAACCTTGAAGGAATTGAAGACGGCTTTTATCTGTTCGTCCGGGAGATGGAGGCCTTGCAGCTCATGAACCGTGGTGATCTGGCCCCGCTTCTGGCATCGGTCTGCCTGGACCAGGCCTGGATCGGACAGGCAGCCATGAACTTTTTGTTCTTCTCGGATTTAGCGGTCCTGGACACCGCCCGGGGGCCCCGCGGCTACCGGGAAATGATGATGACGGCGGGGATGCTGGCCCAGGAGATTTATCTGGGGGCTGAAGCCCTGGGGTTCGGCTGCTGCGGTATCGGGGCCATGTATGACCGGGAGGCGTCAGACCTGCTGGGACTTTCATCAGATACGGCGTTGGTGTATGCCGTATCTGCAGGGCCTGTTAAACGGCGGTAGCAAAAGAAATAAAGTAAGGAAACAGAAAAAGCAAAGACCAACAGACAGAGCGCCGGGGAGCCGGTGTCTCATACAAGGAGGAAAATTATGGCTGAACCTAAGGATATCTATCAGTGTCAGGTGGCAAATTGCGGTTGTCTCTATGATCCGGACCGGGGTGACCGGCGGAAAAAGATCAAAAAGGGGACCAAGTTCGAAGAACTGCCCGAAGATTGGAAATGCCCGGTATGCGGCGCCAGTCCCAAAAGTTTTAAGTCTCTGGGCTAAATCGTCTGAAATATATCTCCAAAGAAAGGTTGTAATCCATGAAATGGCTACAGTTTTTAAAACCTGCGGATTCCATCGACTATCATAAAACCCGGGATATTATTGACGGCTCGGGTCCCGATGAGGTGACCATTCTGGATGTGCGGCAGCCCAATGAGTATGAAGGTTCGCATATCCCCGGCGCAAAATTGATTCCCCTGCCGGAATTGCCGGACCGCCTGGCTGAAATTGACAGGGGAAAACCAGTCCTGGTCTACTGAGCGGTAGGCGGTCGCAGCCGGGTGGCTGCACAGATGTTGTCGGGAAAGGGGTTTAAAAAGGTCTATAATGTGGCCGGGGGAATCAAAGCGTGGCAGTCCCGGACGGCCGTTGGACCCCAGGACCTGGGCGTGGATGTCTTTGACGGCAGTGAGGCGCCTGAAGATGTACTGACCGTGGCCTATTCCCTGGAACAGGGACTGCGGGAATTCTACCTTTCCATGGGAGATCGGGCGGAGAACCCCGAGGTGAAATCTCTGTTCGGAAAATTGTCAGAGATTGAGGTGAAGCATATGGAGTCCATTGTGCGTGCCTACCGGGAACTGGGGCAACTGGAGACCACGGGAGCGCAGTTTGAAGGCATGGTGCAGAAGAAAGCCATGGAAGGGGGCCTGACCACGGAAGAATATATGGAATTGTTCAAACCGGATCTGTCATCCCCGGTTGATGTGGTTTCCCTGGCCATGTCCATTGAGGCGCAGGCCCTGGATCTTTACCAGCGGATGGGAGAGCGGTTATCTTCCACGTCTGCCAGGGCGGTGGTTCTGAAAATCGCCCATGAGGAAAAGGCCCATCTTGCAAGTCTGGGCAAGTTGATGGCATCGCTATGAGCCGGCATCTGATCCTGGTGGGCGGGGGACATGCCCATATGGTCACCCTGGAATCCATCCGTGACTTTACGGACAAGGGATTTAAGGTGACGGTGATCGCACCTTCGGATTACCATTACTACTCCGGTATGGGGCCCGGGATGCTCGGCTGCACCTATGCGCCTGACGATATCCGGTTTGCCACCCGGAAGGTGGTCACCTCCCAGGGCGGTACTTTCCTTCGGGACATAGTGGTCCGGATTGATCCTGATTCCCGCCGGGTGATAACGGAATCGGGACAGGAGCACCACTACGATGTGATCTCTTTCAACGCCGGATCTTATGTGCCGGTACCGGCAACCGGTGAGGGTGAAGACGTGCCGGACAACCTCTATACGGTGAAACCCATTGAACGGCTCATGGAAGCCTCGGGACGGCTGAAAGCCCTTTTCAGGGAAAAGAAGGCTGTGGTTTCCATCGTTGGCGGAGGGCCCTCCGGGGTAGAAGTGGCCGGCAATGTCTGGCAACTGGCCGAGAAAACAGGGGTCCATAAACCGGAAATCCGGATTTTTGCCGGAAACGGGTTGATGTTCCGGTTTGATCCCGGGGTTAAAAGCCGGGTGCGGCGTATTCTGGAACACCGGGGGATGGACATCCGGGAGACCGGATATGTGGCGGAGGTGTTTCAGGATCATATCCGGATGAATTCAGGGGAGAAATTCCCCACTGACTTCACCTTCATGGCCCTGGGGGTGACCCCATCCACAATTTTTAACGCTTCCGGGCTTCCCACCGGGCCGGACGGGGGGCTGCTTGTCAACGAATTTCTCCAATGCCCGGATCACCCGGAAATTTTCGGTGGCGGGGACTGTATTCATTTCAGCCCCAAACCGCTGGACAAGGTTGGGGTTTATGCCGTCAGAGAGAATCCGATTCTGTGTCATAACCTGATGGCCTCCCTGGAAAACCCCGGTGCAGGAAACGCTCTGAAATCCTTTGATCCCGGTCCGGATTATCTGTTGATATTTAATCTGGGCGGTGGGCTCGGGGTGTTGAAAAAACATGGAATTAT
>JAKSBB010001002.1 GCA_022361315.1 Desulfobacterales bacterium | reverse complement strand
TATTCCAGAAGTTTATATACAACTCATAATTTACAACCTTTGCACTGGTATAATCCCCATGGACCTGCTAATTTAGAAAAACCAATTGACCCCCACAGATCTCTTGAAGGAGCTGCAATGAATGTTATAGCCAAAAAACTGCAACATAAGATCATCATCCCCCTACTCGCCATACTGCTTCTTCCCGGCCTACTCCGGGCAGACCCAAACCTCTCTGACGGCCAGACCCTTTATGTGCCGGCATACTCACATATTTACATCGGACATAAGGCTGTCCCCTACATGCTCACCGTCACCCTGAGTATACGGAACATTGATCCTTCATCCGCACTCACCATTTCCTCCGTTGAGTATTACGGGACCGAAGGGAAACTGCTGCGGCAACTGATTGAAGCCCCTTTGACATTGAAGCCCATGTCCTCCACCCGGTACGTCATCCCCGCTCCTGACAAGACAGGGGGATCCGGCGCCAACTTCATTGTAAAGTGGTCGGCGAAGGGCCGGATCAACGCTCCCATTGTAGAAACCATCATGATCGGCACCCAGTCCCAGCAGGGTATTTCCTTTACCTCCAGGGGACAGGCCATCAAGAACTGAAGGTTTGGTTTAAAAAAGCCACAAACTGCTGCCAGGACTTCTCATCCGCCGCTTTCTGGTACCGGTCGCTGCCGAAAACCGTGAATGCATGCCTGGCACCGCCATAGGTAACCATCTCATGGGGTTTGCCTGAGCCTTCAAGGGCTTGCGCCAGTTCTGCAAACTGCGTCATGGGCACCACCTTATCGGCTGTTCCGTGGAATACCAGTACCTTCCCTTTGACGGCATTGTAATCCTGCCCTTCGGGGGTGGAGAGTCCGCCGTGAAACGACGCAAAGCCTTTCAGATCTGCGCCGGATCTGGCCCATTCCAGAACGGCGGCCCCGCCAAAGCAATATCCCATGGCCACCACATGCGCCGTATCAGCGCCCTGATTTGCTGCAGCGTCAAGGGCACCATTCATCAGCGCCCGCATTTTTTCGCGGTCCTTGTAGAGTTCGCCTGTGTGCTGGCGCTTGTCTTTGACCTCAGTGGGACGGATGCCTGCACCGAACAGATCCATGGCAAAAACAGCGTAGCCCAGCTTCCCAAGCATTTTAGCCCGCTTTACCTCATATTCCGTCAGGCCGTCCCAGTCATGGATCATCATAACCAGTGGGGCATTTTCAGAAGGTGTCAGATAGTATCCTTCGTAAGGCTGTCCGTTCACCATATAAGTGACGGATTTACCGTTCATACCGGCACCAGCCGCAGAACAAACGCTAAAAAATACGATAAACAATATTCCAATGATTCTCATGGTTGGATCTCCTCCACGACAATTACACAGTGTTTTTAGATAGAACGCTTACGACCGGGGTTTGTCTGAGATAGAAAATAAAAAATCCCCGGTATAGAGAATAAGATAATCTATTCCGGGGATTCGTCGAGTGGAAATCCAACAAAAGTTAGAAAAAACTTACTTCACTGATTTATTACGCATTTGCTTTGAGTTTGAGTACCCAGGGCACCAGCAGGCGATGGGGATCATAGGACATCTTGGCCTGCCGGAGACCCGGAATGCCCAAATCCTGCTCCCGGTTGATGTAGACCGCCCGGTCCGAAAGATACCGTGCCGTTTCCTGGTTGATCACCTGGGCGGCCCCTTTGTATGCAATGTTTGCTTTTTCAAAATGGACGTTGAAGGTATCCAGGTTCAAGGGGCTGAATACGGCAAATGCGGCGATATTGTCATCCACTGTCACCACCAGGCCTTCCAGGCCCAGCCGATCCCAGTTATCAAATGCTTTTTCAATGGCAGCGGCCTCTTCAATCAGCGACTGCGGCACCG
>JAKSBB010000609.1 GCA_022361315.1 Desulfobacterales bacterium | reverse complement strand
TCTGGGCCAGGTCCCGGATTTCCGACTGGCGCTTTTCCGTGGACCCGCAGATGGTATCAAAGACCTTATAGTGGGACCGATGGGTGGCGCACCATTGCTTCACCTCGTCATAGAATGCCGTATTCTGGGTGGTCTGGGCCACCACCACGGCATTTTCAAAGGCCGGCAGTTCATCCAGCTGGGCCAGACTGGTCACGGTGTGGCCTTTGCCCCGGGCATACCCTAAAAGCCCGACCACCTCGGGATGTTTTTTATCGCCGATGATAATGGTGGCATAGCCCTTTTTGGCAAACTTGTTGATGATGACCTGAACCCGGACCACCCTGGGACAGGTGGCATTGATAACGGTGAAACCGGCATCGGCAAGGGCTTTTTCATCCTCCGGCGGCACCCCGTGGGCCCGGATGAGGACAACGCCCTCTCCTTTTTCGGGAATGGTGTCCAGGCGGAAGATCTGCTTGCCTTCCAGCATCTCAAGTACCTGGGGATTATGGATCAGGGGGCCATAGGTAAATATGGGTTCATCCGCGATATTTGAGGCGTCCAGAACCATGTCCACTGCACGCAGGACGCCCATGCAGAAGCCTGCGGTTTTCGCAACGGTAATTTTCATTGAATACTGCTTAACAGCTCCACAAGACGGTTGAATTCTGATTTTGATTTAAACTTGATCTCGATGGCCCCCCGGTCGCCGGTCTTCTTGATCTTCACCTGGGAGTTAATCTTATTGGAGATCTGGGAGGATGTCTGCTCCAGGAGCTTTCGCTCGTCTGCTGTCATTTTCTGGGCCAGCTTCTTGGGCTCCTGTTTGGCCCGGTTCACCAGCCGTTCCGTTTCCCGGACGGAGAGCCCACGGTCCACCACCTGTTTAAACAGGTAAAGCTGATTTTCCTCGGTGCCGCCCCCCAGAAGTGCCCGGGCATGTCCCATGCTGATTTTTTCCGCAATCAGACTCTCTTTTATCTGTTGGGGAAGGCTGCGCAGCCGGAGCAGGTTGGCGATGGTGGAACGGTTTTTACCGATCTTCTGTGCCACCTTTTCCTGGGTGTAGCCGAATTCGTCAATGAGCCGGAAATAGGCCTCCGCCTCTTCCAGAACATTGAGGTTCTCCCGCTGGATGTTTTCGATAATGGAGACTTCCAATACCTGTTCATCCGTCAGGTCCAGTACAATCACCGGCACCTGGTGGAGACCGGCCGCCTTGGCCGCCCGCAGACGCCTTTCCCCAGCAATCAGTTCGTGGGCACCGTCAATATTCCTTACCAGCAAGGGCTGAAGTACGCCCTGCTGGGCAATGGAGGTTTTGAGCCGGTCAAGTTCCTCTTCACTGAATCGGGTTCTGGGCTGATAACGGTTGGGGGCAATCTCCCCCACCGCACAAAAGAAAAAATCAGAACTGGCTTCAGGTTTCTCCAGGTCCAAATCCGGAATGAGTGCAGAAATCCCCCGGCCGAGGCCGGTATTTTTCTTTTTCTTTTTCATCATCGTTTTAGCAATTCCCTGGCAAAGGCAACGTAACTCTTCGATCCCTGAGATTGTTTATCATAGAGAATAACGGGCAGACCATAGCTGGGCGCCTCCCCCAGTTTGACGTTTCTGGGGATTTTGGTCTTGAACACCAGGTCTTTAAAATAATGCCTGGCATCGTCCACCACGTTCTGGGAGAGATTGGTTCGCTTATCGAACATGGTCAGCAGAATGCCCTTAATGTTTAATCCGGGATTAAAGGAATGTTTCACACGCTTTATGGTATCCAACAATTGCCCCAAACCTTCCAGGGCAAAAAATTCACTTTGCAGGGGGATAAGCACTGAATCACAGGCTGCAAATGCGTTCAGGGTCAGCAGACTCAGGGCCGGGGGGCAGTCGATAATAATAAAATCAAAGGGGTCTGAAATACCTGCCAGGAGTTCTTTGAGCCGGGCTTCCCGCCGGGGGGCGGACATCATTTCCACCTCAAACCCGATCAGGTCCACATTGGCCGGCACCAGCATCAGTTTGGGCAGCATGGTGGGCAGAATTATCTCATCAATCCCGACTTCTCCGATCAGCCCCTGGTAAAGGGAGGCCGGTAGAGAGGGCTTGTCAATACCTAAACCGGTAGTGGCATTGGCCTGGGAATCACAGTCAACGAGCAGCACCTTTTTACCCAGCTTGGCCAGGGCGGCGGAGAGATTTACCGCTGTCGTGGTTTTGCCCACACCACCCTTCTGATTTGCAATACTGATTATCTGAGTCATAATCCAAATTCCTTATCACAATTATAAAGCAGAGGCAAACAGATACGGCACTATGCCCTATCTTTATTGATCATTCGAAAGAATCGCCCGGATATTTTCCTTAAACTTTTCCTGGTCAATTACTGAATGCTTCCGGGCAAGCCCACCCACTATAAAAAAACAGACCCGGTAAAAGCAAGCATTTGCTTTTACCGGGTCTGTTAAATTTATGTCAGCCCGGGGTACCTGCGTTTTTACAGGCCCCCCAGTCTGCACCTGCGGCCGGTCAAACAGCCGCAAGGTTTACTTACATGGCGGATTCAGGGTGGAAGATATCCACTTCTTTAAGATCGTCGCCAAGGTACTCTCTTTCGTTGGGGCCGAGAATGCCCAAAGAGAGGTTCAGCAGGGTCCACAGATGGACGGTTTCCCAGGCATGGTCGTTGACTTCGGACATGTCATGAACCTGGGCGTGGCAGTTATGGCAGGGTGTGATGCAATAGGCTGCCTTGGTTGCCAGGATCTGGTTGGCCTTGGTCTGGCCATAGGCCCGGCGCTGTTCCTGGAAGCCGGACTGGAGATACCCGCCGCCGCCGCCGCAACAAAAGTTGTTGGAGCGGTTGGGTGCCATGTCGATGAAGTTTTCTTCACCCACAACGGCCTTGACC
>JAKSBB010000146.1 GCA_022361315.1 Desulfobacterales bacterium | reverse complement strand
TGAAGAAGTGACGGATACGGAAGTGGTTAAACAGGTGGTGTCCAAGGTATCCAATTCTTTCCGTCTGCCTTACTTTACCCTGACCCCGACCTTTTCGGTCTGCCCCTCCCATGGGTATATTTCCGGGGAGCATGAAAAATGCGGCACCTGTGATTCGGAAACAGAAGTATACTCCAGAGTCGTCGGCTACCTGAGACCCGTGGGCCAGTGGAACAACGGCAAGCAGACCGAATTCTGCATGCGTAAGACCTACAGCACCCACAGCGTGGCCTAAGGGTTTCATATGCATATCGGCGGATTTCAAAAGAATTCCCTGATCGACTTCCCCGGGGTGATTGCCTGTGTGGTCTTCACCCCGGGATGCAACTTCACCTGCCCTTACTGCCATAATCCGGATTTAGCTGCCGGCCCCGTCACCGGGACCGGCAGTTCGCCGTTTACGCAGGATGATGTACTGGCCTTTCTGGAGAAACGGAAGGGCCTGCTCCAGGGGGTGGCCATCACCGGTGGCGAGCCCACCCTCCAGAAGGACCTTCCTGAGTTTATCCGGCAGGTCAGGGGAATGGGCTATAAGGTGAAGCTGGACTCCAACGGCACCCGGCCCGGCGTACTGACGGAACTGCTCAAAGACGATCTGGTGGATTACCTGGCCATGGATATCAAGACCGATCTGGCCCACTACCCTTCCATAATGAAGAATAAGGAACAGGTGGACCGCATCCGGGAGAGCATCGCCCTGATTAAGGGTGAAGCCAAAGCCTACGAGTTCAGAACCACCTGTGCCCGGCCCTTTATCACCCCTGAGATCATGGATCAGATCGGCAGGGAGATCAGCGGGGCAGCCCTCTATGTGCTGCAGAAATGTTCCAGGAATGTGGAGATTCTTGATACGGAATTTTTAAATGACGACACCCACTTTTTTACGGACAAGGAAATGAGTGAGCTAAAGAGTGTGATTGCACCCTTTGTCCAGCAGGTGAAAATGAGATAGTGTCTTAAGTTATACAAATTAAAAAGGGCGTCCCGAACCGGGGCACCCTTTTTTGATTTTGGCTGAATTTTTAGGAACGGACGGAGGCTGCGGGTTTCATTACCCGGAGGGCCTGCTCCGCAATCAGATATACCCCCACCGCACAACAGACCGAGTTCACCGGTGCAATGCCAGGAATAAACTTGGCGGCCAGCACACCGGCCAGCCAGGCAACGATCGCCGTGGGGCGGACCGTTTCAAACCGGGTCTCGGAAAGGGGTGTGTATTTACCCCGCTTCACCAGGAAATAATCCGCTATGAGCACCCCGCCGATGGAGGGGAGCATGGTGTTAAGGAAGCTGAGCCAGCCCACGAAGTTGTTGTAAAGATAGAGGGCCAAAACGGTTCCCAGGATGCCGTTGATCAGCACCAGGCCCTTTTTGGGCAGGCCGGTGATGTTGGAGAAGCCCAGGCCCGAGGCGTAGAGGGCGCTGTCGTTGGTGGTCCAGATGTTCAGGCCCAGAACGATCATGGCCCAGACAATAAAGCCCTGCTTCAGCAGCACTTCGGAGATATCCGCCTGCTGGTAGAAGGTGGCACCCACAGCACCGAAGAGGAACATGAGGCTGTTACCCAGGAAAAAAGCGATTACCGTGGTGGAGACGGCGATTTTCGTGTTTCTGGAAAACCGGGTGAAATCCGGGGTCAGGGTGCCTCCTGAGATAAAGGATCCCACGCAGATGCCCACGGCGGTGAACATGGGCATGGGGTTTTCCGGTATCTTGGCCAGCCAGGCATCCAGGCCGCCGAATTCCGTCAGGGCTGTTCCCACGGAGACAAAGCCCAGGGAGGCAATGGCAGGGACGGCAAAGAGACTCAGGATGGTCAGCGCACGGATACCGAACCAGGCTGTGGCTGTCATCACCATGCCGGACACGCCGATGAGCATGGTCATGTTCCAGCCCGTCACCTTATGCACCGGCAGGGCGA
>JAKSBB010000784.1 GCA_022361315.1 Desulfobacterales bacterium | reverse complement strand
CTGGTGGTCTATGCCCTGATCAACCGGGAAACCATGCTGGACCTGCAACCCGGCCGAAGTGTGGTGGAGCGGTTTCTGGACGAGGGAATTGATCTCTATATGATCGACTGGGGGTATCCCACCCGCAACGACAGGTTTCAGGGCTTTGATGATCACATCAACGGGTACATGGACACCATGGTCTCCTATATCTGCAAAGAAACCGGTGTGGATAAGGTGAATCTGATGGGCATCTGCATGGGGGGTGCCTTTTCCGTGATGTATTCGGCCCTGCACCCCCACCGGGTTAAAAACCTGGTGACCACAGTGACCCCCACCAACTTTGATACGGATAAAGGGCTGCTCCACATATGGATGAAACACATGGACGCCGACAAGGTGGTGGACACCTATGGCAACCTCTCGGCAGATATCATGAACTTTGGGTTTCTGATGCTCAATCCCGCCCGGCTGATGATCGACAAATATCTGGGGTTTTACGAGCACATGGACAAGAAAAAGTTCGTTGAAAATTTTGTCCGCATGGAAAAGTGGATATTTGACAGTCCCGACCTTCCCGGGGAGGTGTTCCGGGAATTTATCAAGGAGTGTTATCAGCAGAACAAGTTGATTCAAAGCCGCCTTGAGATCGGCGGGGAACGGGTGGATCTCAAAAAGATCACCATGCCGCTGCTCAATATCTACGGCAAGTTTGACCACCTGGTACCACCCGAGGCCTGCGACAAACTCACCGCCGCCGTGGGAAGTAATGATACCAAGGATATCTGTTTGAATACCGGGCATATCGGCATTTATGTCAGTTCCAAATGCCAGGCGTTATTTGCCCCGGAAATTGCCAGATGGCTGAAAAAAAGAGATGGGGTTCCCCCTGAAGAGACTCCTGGGGACCCCCCTGACATCCATAAAAAAGACTTGGCGCGAACCGCTGTTTTGGATATGACAGACAAGCATCCGGAAAAGAATTGAGGAGATAGGCATGGCTAAAGATTATTTTGATATATTTTGCGAGGTCAGCCAGGCGCTGGCAACAGCAGCAACCCAGAACTCCCTGCTGAACCTCATCGTTGAAAAAGTTGTGGAAACCATGGACGGTAAAGCCGCCTGCCTGTTCCTCAGGGAAACGGGAAATGAATATTTTACCGCCAAGGCCCAGACCGGGCTGTCGGAAGATTACCTGCACGCCTCCCCCATCAGGGCGGCGGAACTGGTGGCCGCACTGGAAAAAGAGGGCAGCCTTTCCTTTGAAAATGCGTTGACTGATTCCCGTCTGGAGAACCATGAGGCCAAAAAGGCCGAGGGCATTGCCTCCATACTCACCGTCCCGGTGCGGTTTGACAACTCCACCCGGGGAATTCTCTCCCTGTATACCGCCACCCGGCGGCGGTTCGGCAAAAAGGACAAATCCTTCCTTGGTGCCCTGGCGGATCAGGCCGGTGCCGCGATTCAGACCAATCTGCTGCTGAACCGGGTACGGCGGAATTCCATGCTCTTTCTGGAACTGGCCTCCAATATCAACTCCAGTCTGGATGTGAAGGAAATTCTGGACAACCTCACCAAGAACATTTGCGATACCCTGGATATGAAAGGGGTGGACATCCGTCTGCTGGATGATGATACCGATGAAATGCGCCTGGTGGCCAGCCATGGTCTCAGCGATGCATATCTGGAAATGAAACGGACCATCCATACGGAAACAACTTCCCGGGCGCTGAAGGGGGAGACCGTGATCGTTGCGGATACGGAGAAGAACGACCGGCTTCTCTTTAAGAAGGAGATGAAGAAGGAGGGGATCAAATCCATGATCGTCACCCCCATTCTGGCCAGGGATGAGGTCATCGGCGTCATGCGGTTCTATTCTGCGGATTACACGGGATTCCCCTCGGATGTGCTGGTGATGATTGAGGCCCTGGCCCACCAGGGTGGTCTGGCCATCCAGAATGCCTCCATGTACCTCCAGCTCAAAGAGGAGAAGTCGAGTCTGGAAGAGGATATCTGGAGCCACCGGGCCTGGTTTTAGAACCCGACGGATAATGAGAGCGAAAAGGCCGCAGGGAGTTTTCCTCCCTGCGGCCTTTGTGCGTTTAATGGTGCTATTTTTTTTCTGTTATTTCTTGGGTCTTGGAGGATGGATCACAGCTCCTCCTTCAATCACCGTTTTACCGTCCTGATTGGTGCACCAGGTTCTCAGGGCAATCTTGTTTTTTGCGGTGTCCAGTTCCGTGATCTCCACCTGGGCGGTGATGGTATCTCCAATGTAGACCGGGGCAAGGAAATTCATGGTCTGCTCCCGGTAGATACTCCCCGGGCCGGGCAGCCGGGTGCCGATGACGGTGGAAATCAGCCCGCCGATGAGAAAGCCATGGGCGATTCTTTTTTTGAACACCGTTGTTTTGGCAAATTCTTCATCAATATGGGCCGGGTTCAGGTCTCCGCTTACCCCGGCAAATGTGTATATATCAGATTCGGATATTGTTTTGGTGAACCGGTCTGTGTCGCCAACGGCCAATTTGTCTATGGTGAGTCCGCTCATGTTTCCTCCTTAGGTTTCTTTGGATAAGGCGTTATATCTCTGTTTTTGTACGGGTGTCTGGTTGATGGAATTGATGGTGTAGGGATATGCTACATCGCAACATGGGTGTTGTCAATGTTTGTGGCTGAATTTTGAAGATATCTATGTTTGCAGGTTGTTAGATCGTGATTTTCATCAAGAATAGAAATTTGTGCAACGCACAATTTTGGGGTTGACAAAAATATCTCCCGATCTATATTGGAGTGTACAGAAACCAAAAAACACGAAGCACAGGTAAGGCAGATTACCGGCCAAACGTGGAACCAGATTTAGAAAAGACGGATTCAGAAAACCAAAAAAATAATAAGGAGACAATCCATGGACACCACAAGTATTGCAAAACAGATGATCGGATTTCAGAAATCAGTATTTAACAACAGCTTCAACGCCCTGGTTGTGGTTCAGGACCAGACTGAAACTATGATGAACAACTTCATGGGGCAGCTTCCCTGGGCAACCGATGAATCCAAACAGCGGATGACAGAAGCCTGGGAAATGGGAAAAACCGCCCGGGAAAATTTTAAAAAAGCCATTGACGAAGGCTACGATCGTTTCGAGGAAATGCTGAACCAGAAGTAGGAACCGTCAATAATGTTCATAAAGACACCGTTCGGCCCTGAATTCTGGGCAACTCAGTTCAGGGCCGTACAGGACTTTTATACCGGGCTGTCCCGGTACCATGCCGATTTTTTTATTCCCTACCTGATCGCCCTTGTCTATTTCAGCCGGGCTGAGATGGCCAATTCGAAGGCCCTCCATATGGGGAACGGCAACTTAAAAGACTACCTCGACCTGCTTGAATTTAACACGGATCTCTGGGGACGGGGTGTGACCGGATCCGTCAACGCCCTGGGCGAATTTCTGAACTCGGAAACCGAAAGCTACGTCAGGGTGCTCCGGAAATCCATGACAGGACACGGGGCAAATGAACTGGCAGAATACTTTTCCGGCCTGGCCGTCAAGATGAACGGCGTAAGCCACACCCTGCCCGAAGCGGTTCGTGGCATCGAACCGGCATTCGGGTTTCATTTTGACTCCGGTACCCATCCCCTGGCAGCGGAAACCGACCGTTTCCGTCTATATCGAATTCTTCCGGATATCCCGGGAATCAAAACGGATGACACGGCGAAGCCGGTATTGATCATTCCGCCCTATGTGCTGGGGTGCAACATCCTGGGTTTTTTGCCCGGGGACCGGAAAAGTTATGTACATGCCTTTGCCAACCGGGGCATCCCCACCTATATCCGGGTGATGAAGGATATCCGGAACCATCCGGCCTGCCAGACCATGACCATGGAAGCGGATACGCTGGACACCCGGTATTTTTGTGAATTCCTTAAACAGTCCCACAAACAACAGGTTACCCTGAACGGCTATTGTCAGGGCGGCTTTTTAAGCCTTTGTCAGATACTGTCCGGGGAACTGGACGGCCTGGTGGATGCCCTGATTACCTGTGTGGCCCCCATGGACGGCACCAGAAGTAAAGGGTTAAAGGGGTTTATGGACAATTTGCCCGGGCGGTTCAACGATCTTGCCTACGGCACAAAAACATTGCCCAATGGAAACCGGGTGGCGGACGGGAAGCTCATGGGCTGGATATACAAACTTAAGAGCATTGAGGACCAGGCGCCTCTGGCAGTGTTTCTCAGGGATCTGGATATGGTATCCAGGATGACAGCCCGGTCGGACCGGATAAGCAAAACCGCTGCTGCCCTGAACTATTGGCTTCGGAACGAACGGTCGGATATTCCCCTGGCCCTTACGGAAATGAGTTTTGCCTCGTATAATACCCCCATTACAGCGGACGGAACCCTGCCGGTAACCTTGTTCGGCCGCCGGTTGAACCTGAAAGATCTGCCGGGCACAGAGGTGTCCTGGCTGCTCTGCTATGGAGAAGACGACGACCTGGTGGAAAAAGAGACGGCCCTGGCCCCGCTGGACTATATTGATGTGGAGACCACCCTGTTTCCCAAAGGCCATGTGGCCATCGCCACGTCCTGGTCACACCCGGATTCTCCCTATCCCCTTCACGGTCGATTCGGCCCGGAAAACCAATACCGGGGACCCGTGCGGTTTCATCTGGATTTAGACAAATCGTAACAAAAACACTTCTTAGGTGGGGCAGGTATGATGGGGGGCGGCTTAGGCCTCGTCCATGAGAGAACGGATGGCCCGGTTCAGATCGGCCACGTCTACCGGTTTCATGAAAAACCGGTCAATGGCATTGGTATTGTAAGTGTTATCCGAAATTTTTTCACTGAATCCCGTGATGAGAATAATGGGGATATCCGTCCGGATTTCCTTAAGCTTTTCTGCCAGTACATCGCCTGTCATCTCAGGCATGCTCATATCCGTGATGACCAGATCAATTGTCTCGGGTCCCTGGGTAAATGCCGCCAGGGCTTCCCGGCTGTCCGTAAACGATGTGATTTTGTAACCGTATCGTTCTAAAAACTGTCCCACCATCACCGTGATGCTGCTTTCATCGTCCACGAGCATGATGTGTTCCGTACCGCCCCTCGGTTCCGGTTCCGGTTCTTTTCTCATGGATTCCGGCAGATCCGCAGCAGGCAGGTAAACATGAAAGACACTTCCTTTGCCCGGCTCGCTGTATACTTTCATCACCCCTTTCAGCTTGCTGACGATGCCATAGGTAACGGACAATCCGAGGCCCGTACCCTTTCCCTCTTCCTTGGTGGTGAAGTAAGGGTCGAATATCTGGGTGGAGGTTATCTCATCCATGCCGTGGCCGTTGTCCGATACGGTCAGCCGGAGGTAGGTGCCGGGAGGCAGGTTGGACAGGCCGGCCATTTCTTTCTTCCCCACCGTTACCGGTTCCATGGATACCTCAAACCTTCCCCCTGACATTTCAACGGCATGGAAGGCATTGGTACACAGGTTCATGATGATCTGGTGGAGCTTGGTTGGGTCTCCGTATACCGGAGGACAATCGTTCCGGATACTGTTTATGATTTCGATGCTCGTGGGGATGGAGGCCCGGAGCAGTTTCAGGGCTTCTTTTGCAATGGACTGAAAGCTGACCACCTGGTTTTCGATTTCCGTCTGGCGGCTGAAGGTCAGGATCTGACGGGTCAGTTCCCTGGCCCTGCCGGCTGCCCTGTATATACTGGACACCATCTTATGTGCCTGGCTGTCCTCCGGGAGGTCGCCCATGAGCAGTTCCGTATACCCGAGTATGGGAAAGAGAATATTGTTGAAATCGTGGGCAATCCCTCCGGCCAGGGTACCGATGGCCTCCATTCGCTGATAGTGGTGCAGCCGTGTTTCCAGTTTTTTCTTTTCCTTCCGGTTTTCCTCCCGGACCCGTTCCTGTTCTTCCAGGGCTTCCACCATCCGGTTAAAGCCTTCTGCGATGTGTCCGGCCCGGTTAATATCCTCCACCCCTTTGATCCGGTAGGAGAAATCTCCGGAGCGAACCTGATCCAGCGCTTTTCTGATACGCAGGTTCACCGCGTCTTCCATGGATCTGCTGGGGACACTGGCGATAAACACCCACTCAATACCCGGTATCGTTTCAAACCAGACAACGGTCTCTTTGTCGCTGCCCTCGGCCAGCAGTTTATGGCCTGATTTTTCTTGATGGAGGCCAGGGGTATCCAGCTGTGAAAACTTATCGTCAAGATCACGGATATGGCCCAGGTAAATGCTCCCCTTTTCCTTGTCTATCTTTGTCTCCACCCAGGGGTGGGCCACCAGGTGGCCGGTCCGGTCAATGATGAAATTGACCTGACCCTTCATGGTGGTCTCGAAAATACTCTCTTTATAAAGGCTTCCCATGGGCAGGTCGATGCTCCACAGGCCGATGAACCGGTCCAGAAGGTAGACCGGCACCGAAGCCGACAGAATCAATCCTTCTCCGGCATAATCGATGGTGGGGCTGGTCCAGCGGATCTCACGCTCCGGGTTGTTTTCCGGTGACACAGACACGTAGGTATGGTAACCGGACCAGTCAAAGTCCGGTGTAATGGCGGTGATCTGGTCGATATAGGGGAACTG
This sequence comes from Desulfobacterales bacterium, assembly GCA_022361315.1. The sequence continues at coordinate 3,733 of JAKSBB010000784.1, read as the reverse complement.
GATGGCGGTATTGGTCACATCCTGGTAATAGATCCAGGCCGCATCCGGAAGCCTTGCCCGGATTTCCTCTAGATAGGTCCCGGCCTGCCTCAGACAATACATGCGGAAACAGGCTTCAGGATTTTCGGCAAGTTCCGGGTGCCAGGACCAGGATACGGCGTCCGCAGGCGCAGTGTTATTCCTGTGGGCCTCCAGCAACGGCAGTGATGTCCAGAACCCGTCCCCATCAATTCCGAACTCTTCTGCGGCAAACCAGCGGCGGATATCCGCCTCATCCGCCCGGGTCTGGGTAAAGAGGATAAGGCTGAGGCGCCTGAGTTCCTCAAGGGCATGGTGACAATTGGTAATATTGCCCCCCAGAATCTGGGCCGCCTGTCTGACCTGGAGTTGGACGGGACTGTTATGGATCATAATATCCCCCGGATGACCTGCACCTGAATTGGCTGACATCGAAAAAGAGATAAGAAAACGAGCGTAAAACGCGAAACCTAAGATTCAGATTTTTTCAAAAATAAAACTGGAATGTCAACGGATTGTATATAAAAAGAATATAACCTTACCGTAGGAGGACGGCAAGGGCAGATGTCAGGACCTTGCGTCAGAATGTGGTCCTGAATGCAGGCCTCAGGATTTGTACAGGTCCACAATTTTCAGCTGAAGGGCACCCCTGGATATTTTCAGCACCTGGAAGGTGGAATCCCCCAGGCGGATCAGCTTTTCGGTATCTGATTGGGAAATATAGTGGGGGTAAGCATAATCCGGGTCCAGTTCAAGCAGGAATACATCCATATGAATCAGGTCATCCTTCACTCCCTTGAACACCAGCCGGCTTCGGTTCACGGTGATGCTCTTGTCCTTTCTCAGGACAATACGCTGGTCGAAAATCCTGGAGTCCTCCTGGAATTCCGGAACCACTTCCATGGGTTCACTGGTTTGGGACAGGGTATCGGTTTTCCAATCCATGAAATAGAAGGCGTAAACACCGGGAATGGTGATCAGGACAGAAATGATCAGTGAAGAAATAATGCCGATTTTATTTATAGGGGATTTCATATGGGTTCCAAATCGTATACGGGTTACAAAGGTCGAAGGCCTTTATAAACTAAAAGGGGCGTTTGGTCAAGTTGTGGGGTGGTGTAACATCATGAATTTATTTGGGTTCTGTGGAGTTTGTGGCGTGGGGCCATTGCCAGTCCGCCTTTTATCTGTAAACAGGAGATTTTGAATGGAAAGGTTCCGCATGAGATTTGAATTGATCTGGTATCGCTTTTCTGGTAATCCGATCAAGGTTGCCATTCATACAAAAAGAGAGACATTATGACCCTATATGCCTTTAAGCAACACCGGCCTGAAGTTCATGACACAGCCTTTATCGCACCCACGGCCCAGATCATCGGTGAGGTCCGGATCAAACCCAATGCCTCCGTCTGGTTCCAGACCGTCATCCGGGGGGATATGGATCTGATCACCATTGGTGAAAATGCCAATATTCAGGATCTCTGCATGTGCCACGCCGACGAAGGCATGCCGCTGACCATCGGTACCGGAGTGACCGTAGGCCACCGGTGTGTGATCCACGGCTGCACCATAGAAGACGACTGCCTCATCGGCATGGGTGCGGTGGTCATGAACAAGGCGGTCATCGGCAGAGGCTCGATCGTTGCGGCCGGTGCCGTAGTACTTGAGAATACCGTTATTCCGCCGTATTCCCTTGTGGTGGGATCGCCCGGAAAGGTTAAAAAGACATACAGTGAAAACGACACTGCATTAAGCTCAATCCGGAAATCTGCTGATATCTACCTGGAAAACGCCCGGGCGTTTTCCCAAAACGAGGTGTTTTATCCCCTGAATACCCAGGATTAGATGGTGATCGATGCTCATTCTTAAAAATACCCCGGCCTACCTGGACCGTCTGGTACCCGTGATCGAGGAGTACCGGGTGTTTTGTGGTGCACAGGCTGATGCGGAAGGAACACGGGCTTTTTTTGAAAGCCGGCTGGCGGACGACGGCGCCATCACCTTTATCGCCCTTGATGAAGAGACCGATGCCGTTATGGGGTTCGTCAATCTCTACCCCTCTTACTCCACCCTGGCGCATAAACGATTGTGGATTCTCAACGATCTCGGGGTGTCAGGAAACTACCGGGGATACGGTGTGGCCACTGCCTTGATACGGAAGGTGCAGGACTTTGCCGCTGAAACCGGCGCGGTCCGGGTTGAACTGAAAACCCGGGCCGACAACGCCAATGCCCGGGCGCTATACCGCGCCGTCGGCTTTAAGGAGGACGACCAGCACGTATATTATCAGGTCCCGACCTAACGCCTCATCATTATTGTCAGGCATTGGCCCTGTGCCAGGCCACCACATCAGCGTAGGGAATATTTCCCCCGAAAATATCCAGAGCAGATCCGATGGTCAGGTCCACGCGGTTATTGCTCAGTTCTTTCACCCGGTCCAGCTCTGAAAACCGGCTGGCACCACCCGCATAGGTCACCGGGATCGGGGAATGTTCTCCCAGCAGCACAACCAGGTCTTCCTGAATCCCCTGCATCTTACCTTCCACATCCACGCCGTGCACCAGGAATTCATCACAGAAGGCCGCCAGTTGTTCAATACTTTCCGGGGTCACCGCCTGGTCCGTGAAGTTCTGCCACCGGTCCGTCACAATCCAGAACTGCCCGTCACGCATCCGGCAGCTCAGATCCAGGACCAGGCGCTCTTTGCCCACCACCTTCACCAGCCGGTTCAGCTTATCCATATCGATATTCCCCCCGGAAAACACATAGGAGGTCACAATCACATGGGACGCACCGGCATCCAGAAATTCTGCTGCATTGTCCGGGTTGATTCCCCCGCCCATCTGCAGCCCACCCGGAAAGGCACGCAGCGCTGACAGCGCCGCTTCTTTATTCCCCGGCCCCAAAGCGATGACATGGCCGCCGGTCAGTTGATCCTTCTGATACATGGCCGCAAACTCAGCCGGGGATTTAACGCTTTCAAAATTAACAACGGTACTATCCTGGTCCGCGTCCCGGAGGGTACCGCCAACGATCTGGACCACTTTGCCCTCACGCAGATCAATGCAGGGTCTGAAATTCATATCACTATCTTCTCTCTATCTTAATCATTTATATGCGTAAATGTGGGATTTAAGCACAAGTGATGCCGGTAATCAAGAACCGGCCGGATTGTACCGCAAATGAAGCGAAATAATGATGCTGGATTCGATTTCAATTCCGGAATGGGGGAGATACCCGGCAGGGTTCTGCTACAGGTCTCATCACATGGAGGGAAATGGGGCATAGATCTGTTTCTTGACCACGGTTTGCAGGTCAGGGCAAAAACACTTTAGGGCAATGGGGCTCTCTCAATACAGGTGAAGGTGGTTACACATTCGCCATCTGGACATTCTGTTTTATCAAATTTGGCGATCTTACATCTCTTTCTGCACTCAGCAATGGCAGCCTCCATAATCTCTCTGAGTTCTGTAGTTTTAGAATCATATTGGTAGATCAAATAGTTGCCGTCTTTCTTATGGAAAAAATAATTGCCATCAGAAGACATGGACGATTTCCAACCGCAACCAAAGATGAATAAACAGACCATTATTACGAAATTCAATTTCATGAATATCCCTTTAGGAAAAAATGAGCACGACGATGCGTTATGCTTATTTTATGGATACCAGGCCAAAAATTAAAAAGCAACTTAACAGGGCATTCGATTGACCGT
>JAKSBB010001073.1 GCA_022361315.1 Desulfobacterales bacterium | reverse complement strand
TGTGGTGGGCGATGCAGGGCTTGAACCTGCGACTTCAACCTTGTAAGGGTTGCACTCTCCCAACTGAGTTAATCGCCCAAAAACAGGAGGGGTTATACCAATTACCCAGTTGGGTGTCAAGCATATTTTTTCAATAATCCAACTTTATTTTTTTAAATGGAATACCCCCTTTATTCTATTAGAGATCCTTGCAAGACCGTAACATTAGTGCTATATTTACCAGACGAGAAACAACGAATAATACCTAATATTAACCAAATGCAAGACAATTCTACTTCTTTTCTGCTTGGAAACAAAAAAATTTACAAGAGAATGAGCAGATCTTGGTCCTTGCTTGTTTGCGCTACCGCATAGTCTAGGAGTCAACTATGGAACCAGTTCAGGGATACCTGGAAATCATGGACAAAGGGTTCGGTTTTTTAAGGAATATCGAAGAGAACTTCCAGCCCAGACCTGAAAATCCCTATGTACCCAACAGCCTGATCAGAAAACTCAACCTCAGAGAAGGCAGCTTCATCGAAGGATACGGGGAAAAAAAGGGTCCTCAGAACCTCAACCTGGCGTTGATTCGCATCGACACCATCAATCATCTTCCCTTTGACGAGTTTTTGTCCACACCCATGCTCCAGGACCAAGTCAGCATACACCCGTCCGAGCGTTTGGTACTGGCCCAGAACGACGACGATTTTACGGGTAAGGCACTGGATATGGTTTCCCCCATCGGCAAGGGACAGCGGGGGCTAATCATTGCACCGCCAAAATCCGGGAAGACCACCATCCTCCGCCACATGGCAAACTCGGTCTGCGCCAATCACCCGGACACCAACGTCTTTGTTCTGCTTGTTGACGAAAGACCTGAGGAAGTCACCGATTTTCAGCGCGGCCTCGCCGATGCTCATGTCCTATACTCTTCAGCAGACCAGCAGATCGGACAGCACATGCGGATGACCCGTATGGCCATGCACACCGCCATCAGATGCGCCGAAATCGGACAGGATGCCGTGGTTTTCATCGACTCTCTCACCCGGATGACCCGGGCCTTCAATATTGATACCGACAGTTACGGTAAAACCATGAGCGGCGGCCTCGGCGCCAATGCCATGGAATTTCCGCGAAAGATCTTCGGTGCCGCCAGAAAACTTGAAAACGGCGGTTCGCTCACGATCATCGCCACAATTCTGGTGGAAACCGGAAGCCGGATGGACGACGTCATTTTCCAGGAATTTAAAGGCACCGGCAACATGGACCTGTACCTATCCCGGGATTGCGCCGAGCAGCGGGTCTGGCCGGCGATCAACATCCTGAAATCAGGCACCAGAAAAGAAGATCTCCTCATGGACTCAGAGGAGTATGATCACATTGTTCAAGCCAGACGGAGCGTGTCAACCATGGATGAGGTTACCGCCATGAGCCAGTTCCTCAGAATACTTGAAGACAACTAAACCCGGGAACGACAAGCCCTAAAAACAAAAGCCCCCTGTGTTTCGGAAACACAGGGGGCTTTTTGCTTTTTATTTATATCAGGCTATGTGCCCTCAGGTACATCAACCAAGGCGTGTTCCAGCACCTGCGCCATATCATCCACAAAAACAATTTCCAGTTGTTTCTGAATGGCTTTGGGGACCTCCCGGATATCCTTACGATTTTCCTCGCAAACCACGACCTTTTTAATACCGTTGGCATGGGCAGCCAGCAACTTTTCTTTCAGACCGCCAATGGGCAGCACACGGCCCCTGAGGGTAATTTCACCGGTCATGGCCACTTCGCGATCCACCGGCCTCCCGGTTAATATGGAAACTACGGCCGTGCACATGGCAATACCTGCGGAAGGGCCGTCTTTGGGAATGGCGCCCTCAGGCACATGAATATGGATATCCGTATCTTTATAAAAATCCTCCCGGATATCAAGAGCATCACTTCTGGACCGGACATATGACACTGCAGCCTGGGAGCTCTCTTTCATCACCTCTCCAAGCTTGCCTGTAACCATTACATTCCCCTTTCCGGGCATGGTTACCGCCTCAATGGTCAACAACTCACCGCCGGCCTGGGTCCAGGCAAGGCCGGTGACAATGCCGGTCTTATCTTCCGATTCCAGTGCAGAATCCCGGAATTTGGGCTGCCCCAAGTACTTTGTCACCGTGGTTTGAGTCACCTGACGCTTCTTCCGGGTTTCCGTTCGGACGATTTTTGTTGCGATCTTTCTGAGCACCGAAGAAATTTCCCGCTCCAGATTCCTGACCCCGGCCTCTTTGGTGTACTGCTTAATAATGGTGTGGATGGCATTCTTGGAAAAATACACATCCGCATCATTCAGACCGTTTTCCGCCAATTGTTTCGGGATCAGATACCCTGTGGCGATTTTCTCTTTCTCATATCCGGTATACCCCGGAATCTGAATGATCTCCATCCTGTCGCGCAACGGGGCAGGGATATCATACAGGGTATTGGCTGTGGTGATGAACAGGATCTCGGATAAATCATAATCCACTTCAAGATAGTGATCGTTGAAGTTCTTATTCTGTTCGGGATCCAGTGCCTCCAGCAGCGCTGATGAGGGATCCCCCCTGAAATCAGAGGTCATCTTGTCAATTTCGTCCAGACAGAACACCGGATTGTTGAACCCTGTTTTCTTCAGGGTTTGCACCAGCTTTCCGGGCATCGCCCCCACATAGGTGCGCCTGTGCCCCCGGATCTCAGCTTCATCCCGGACCCCGCCCAAGGAAATCCGTGCAAAGGCACGCCCGGTGGCCGAGGCCACAGACCTTGCCAGAGAAGTTTTACCCACCCCCGGCGGTCCCACCAGGCAGAGAATGGGTCCTTTAATTTTTTTAACAAGACTCTGAACGGCCAGGTATTCCAGGATTCTTTCCTTGGGTTTTTTAAGCCCGTAGTGATCCCTGTCCAGAATCTCCTCCGCCTTATTCAGATCGATCTTAACCCGTTTTTTGCGATACCAGGGCAAAGAGACCAGCCAGTCGATATAATTGCGAACCACCGTGGCTTCAGATGACATGGGAGACATCATCTTCAGCTTGTCCAGCTCCCGACGAACCGCACCGGCAGCCTCTTTGGGCATCCGCTTTTTCTTGATGCGCTTTTCAAGATCGGCAAATTCCCCTGCCTCTCCGTCCTCACCCATCTCTTTCTGGATGGCCCGCATCTGCTCGTTCAGATAGTGCTTTTTCTGAAGCTTTTCCATCTGTTCCTTCACACGTCCCTTGATCTTCTGGGACATGGAAAAGACTTCCGTCTCCTTCTGAATCGCTTTAAGAAGAACGAAGAAACGCTCCTCAATATCACCGCACTCCAGAAGTTGCTGCTTGTCAGCCACCTTCAGCGGCAATTGAGAGGCGATGGTATCCGCGTACCTGGAATGTTCACTCTCCAGCGCATCCAGCCCTTTGAAAAAACTTTTGGAAACCACGCCCGACAGGTTCGCATAGTGCTGAAATGCCTCGGATACTGTACGGATGGCCGCTTCTGCAGCCGATTCCCGCATGGGCTTCTCAATCACTTCCATGAAATCGACGGACTGGAGCCCGCCTTCATCCATCAATTTGACGATGCGTCCGCGGGACACACCTTCCACCAGCGCCTTTACCGTACCATCCGGCAGCCGCAGCAACTGGGTGATTTTAGATTCGGTACCGGTTTGGAAGATATCCTGAATATTGGGCTTGAGTACCTCAGGATCCTTCTGGGTGGTGAGAAAAATACGTTTGTCCGCTGCCATGGCTTCCGACAGGGCCTTGATGGACTTCTCCCTTCCCACAAAAACCGAAGTGGTGACATAGGGAAAAAGTACCATGTCCCGCAGGGGAACCAGCGGCAGGGACTTTTTCTCCGGTTCGGACCCATCCGGATGGAAAAACTTGGAAATTTTGATCATTTAAGGCACTTTCGCGGTTCGGCCCGGCCTTTTTACAGGCCCGGCCTGTTTATGCCTGTTTTTTAGGCTGTTCGTACAAAAGTATGGGATCCTCGTTCTTCTGGACCACCTCTTCGCCGACAATACACTCAACCACGTCTTTCTTGGAGGGAATTTCGTACATAATGTCCAACATGGTCTCTTCCATAATGGCACGGAGACCGCGGGCACCGGACTTTCTTGCCACCGCCTCTTTTGCCATGGCCTCCAGGGCCTCGTCGGTAAACTGGAGATTCACCCCCTCAACCCGGAACAGCTGCTGGTACTGCTTGACCAGCGCATTCTTGGGTTCGGTCAGAATTTTGACCAGGGAATCCTCGTTCAGTTCACCAATGGAAGTGATGACGGGCAGACGCCCCAGGAACTCCGGAATCAGCCCGAACTTGATCAGGTCTTCCGGTTTTACCTGGCCCAGAAGCTCACCGATGTTCACATCCTTCTTGTCGGCAATCTTGGCACCAAATCCCATGCTTTTCTGGGTCATACGCCGTTCGACCACTTTTTCAAGGCCCGTGAAGGTCCCCCCGCAGACAAACAGGATATTGGAGGTATCCACCTTTACATAATCCTGCTGGGGGTGCTTTCTCCCCCCCTTGGGCGGAATGCTGGCAACGGTTCCTTCGATGATTTTCAAAAGGGCCTGCTGCACCCCTTCACCGGATACGTCACGGGTGATGGAGGGATTATCTCCCCGCTGGGAAATCTTATCGATCTCGTCAATATAGATGATTCCCTTCTGGGCCTTTTCAATGTCATAGTCCGCGTTCTGAACCAGGGACAATACAATGTTTTCAACATCCTCCCCCACGTAACCGGCCTCGGTGAGTGCCGTGGCATCGGCAATGGCAAAGGGGACGTCAAGAAATCTGGCAAGGGTCTGGGCAAGCAGGGTTTTGCCGCACCCGGTGGGACCGATGATCAGGATATTGCTCTTCTGAATCTCCACATCAGCCTTGGCCTTCTCCAGGTGGGACGCCAGACGTTTATAATGGTTGTAAACAGCAACGGACAAGACCTTTTTGGCCCTGTCCTGCTCAATGACATAGGAATCCAGCTGCTCTTTAATCTGCTTGGGCACCATGAACTCCT
>JAKSBB010000795.1 GCA_022361315.1 Desulfobacterales bacterium | reverse complement strand
TTGGTGCTCATGGTGGGACAAGGGGTGCTCGCGTCCCGTTCTGTGTTTCTTGAAAGGCGAATTCCCCTGAAGCTGCTGATGTCCCTTCACCGGAGATGTGGTGCGCTGATCGGATGTCTTGTCCTGGCCCACCCCCTGCTGATTCTCTGGGCGGACGAATTCAGTCTGTTCCCCCTTGAGTGGCGCTACTGGCCGGAGTTCCTGGGCGTATTCATCGTCTTTTTTATCACCGCAATTGTTGTGACTTCCGTGTTCAGGGCCCGGCTCAATATCGGATACAGGCAGTGGCAGCGTGTCCACCGTATCTGCACCCCGGTGGCCGTTCTGCTTGTTTTTGTGCATGCCTGGTTTGTCAGCGAGACCTACCATCATTTTGTTCCGCGCATGGGGCTGTTCCTCCTGGCCGGAGCGGGCCTGGCTGTGTTTGCAGGCATTTATATCAGACGAGGTGCCGGCCGGGTCAAGGCCGGCGAAAACGGAGAGAAAAAATGAAAACCCAAAAAATGAAAGCCAAGATAAATATCGTATACCGCAGCATCCTTATCCTTGCTTTTCTGTTCACGGCATCAGCCAGCCAGGTTCAGGCAAAGGAGTGGGAACTGGACGCCAACCATTCAGGGATTCAATTCGGGGTCACCCATATTTTTTCAACGGTATTCGGCAACTTCAGTGATTTCAAGGGGGATATCCGGTTTGATCCGGCGACCCCCGGGGCGGGGCGCTTTGATTTCACTGTCCAGGTGAAGAGCGTGAATACCGGGAACGAGAAACGGGATAACCATCTCAGATCCCCTGATTTTTTTGATGCCAAGAATTATCCTGAGATGCGCTTTGTCTCTTCCCGCATCACCCACAAGGGGGGGAACGACTATGTGGTAACCGGGAAAATGACCCTGAAAAGCACCACCAAGGAGATGGATATTCCCTTTATTTTCCACGGCACGGCACCAAGCCCCTTTGACAAGAGCAAAGAGGTGGCGGGGTTTGATACCGAGTTTACCCTGGACCGTCTGGCATTCGGTGTGGGCTCCGGAAAATTTTTCGACATGGGGGTTGTTGGCAAAGATGTGACGGTGACCATATCCGTAGAGGCCCTGGCGGGTAAGTAATCCGGAGAAGGGGCCGTCTGACTACTCTCTGGAGCTTAGCCTTTTTGAGGAGTCATTTACTAACCACGCTCCAGCTCGTTCTTAACGGCAGTTCCGATTTTCTCCAATGTGTAGGGTTTTCGGATGTATTGGCCGGCACCCAGTTCCATGGCTTCCCTCACCTGGCGGGTTCTGGAAAAACCGCTGGCAATGACGGCACGCTGGCCGGGGCGGATGTCAAGAATCCGGCGGTAGGTTTCCAGGCCGTCAATGCCCGGATCCATGATCATATCCAAAAGGACCAGGTCCACGTCGTTTGTTTTCAGGTATTCAACCGCTGCTTCCCCGCTGTCAACCGCGTCGGTTTCATATCTCAGGCGCCTCAGGGTGGTGGTGGCGATTTCACGTTGGTGGGAGGCGTCATCAACGATGAGGATTTTTTCGGCGTTGCCCATCAATCCGCTGATGTTCACGGCCCTGGGTTTTTGAACCAGGGGGGCCTGGGAGGTGGGGAAATACAGGTCGAACCGGGTCCCTTGTCCCTGGGTGGAGGTGACGTCAATATAGCCCTCATGATCCTGGACCGTTCCCCATACCACTGCCATGCCCAGCCCGGTTCCGCTTCGTCCCATCACTTTTTTGGTAAAGAAGGGTTCGAATATCCGTTTGAGGTCCTCCGGTGCAATGCCCTGGCCGTAATCGGTGACAGACAGGACGATATAATCTCCGGGTTTGACGCGGTCATATCCCCTGACCGGTGTATTCAGGTGACGGTTTTCCGTGTTTATGCTGATGATCCCCCCGCCGGGCTGGGCTTCGGCAGCGTTGGATACAAGGTTCATCACCGTTTTCTGGAGATGAACCGCAGACCCCTTCATTAACGGGGAATCGGCGCCTATATCTGTGGTGACACGGACGTTGGGGTGAAAAGACAGAATTTTCTCATATTCCGGTGTCCTTAAGAAATCCGTAACAATCTGGTTGAAGTCCACCACCTCCCGGGTTACCACGCCCCGTCTGGACAGGGTCAGCAGGTCCTGCACAATTTCCGTGGCCCGCATTCCTGATTCATGGATCACCTTCAGGCTCTGGGCCATGGCCGAATTGGGGGACTGATCCATCAGGAGGATTTCCGGATAGGTCACGATACCCGACAGCACGTTGTTCAGGTCGTGGGCCACACCGCCGGCAAGCATACCCAGCGCTTCCATCTTCTGCGACCGGTTGAGCCGTTCTTCCAGTTCTTTTTTCCGCCGGGCAATGGCCTTTTGTTCCGATACATCCCGAAGAATACCGATGATCCGGTCGGGTTCTCCCTTGGCATCCCTGATCAGTCTGGCATTGATTGAACAGGTCCGCGGGGTCCCTGTTTTATCCGTTAGATCCAGCTCGTATCCGTTCACCTGATATTCCTTGAACAATTGCCTTACCAGCGGCTTTCTCTGATCCGGGACATGACAGATCTGGGAAATGGAGCCAAACCGGAGTTCTGACGGGGTATATGTGGATATCTGGGCCACTGACGGCGAAATTTCCAGTATTTGTCCGTCAAGGGTGATTTCAAAATAAACATCCAGAATATTTTCGAAAATCTGCCGGTGCTTTTTCTCTGAGGCTGTCAGTTGAATCACAGATTTGTGGAGACCGTTGAGGATAATGGTCACCGATACGCTGGACAGAATGTTCAGCAGCATGAAATTGGCACTGATCACCACCCATTTCATCACCGGGTTCTCAAAGGCGATGTGCCAGGGTTTGAATCCGAATTGGGCCAGCAGCTCTGTCTGGTTGAGCTGGATGAGGTAGCCCACACCGGAAACGGTGATGGCATTTACGATCAATGCCCAGACCGAGAACTTAGGGCCAAGAAGTACGGCCGTGAGCACCGGAAAGAAAAACAGCCATACCGGCCCGGCACCGAAAGGGCCGAGGGTAAAAAGGAGGATCAACCCCAGAACATAGGACAGGAAAGGAACTGACACCGCCCTGAGCGTATACGGCAATCCGGGATTAAAGAAGAGGAACACCACAAATCCGAGCACCAGGGTATCGGCAATGGCCACCACCATTAAGCCTTCTTTGATGGCAAGATAAACACTGGGAATCCAGGTCAGTGCACCGAAGAAGGACGCACTCAGAAGCAGGGTTAAGAGCACCCGTTCCTGCCAGTAGTGAATACCGTCCTGGGGACCGAGATGGTCAGGCGTGGTAGATGTCGTGATAAATCGTTTAATTCTGTTCATTAAAGGTGTGCCTAACTGGCTTTTTCGTCGGGATATTTTTCGCCGGGGTTATCAGCGTAACGACCACTATACCATCAAACCGGGGGTATTGCCATGATTACTTGTAAGGCCGGTGCGAAATTGGCCGGAGTCTATGTTTTTCGCGGCGGGGTTTTATCGTGATCCATGAATTGGATATGGTGCACATTTGTGGTACCATGCCTGGCGGTGAACAATGTTTATGACGGGATAAAGGGTGGAAGAAAGAGGTGAAACAATACCGCAACATATTCATATTCACGGGGCAGGGTTCCCAGCACCCCGGTATGGGGCGGTCTTTCTACGAAACGGAGCCTGTTTTCAGACAATGGATGGACGATTTGGACCGGGTTCCCCGCCGGAAGCTGTCCATATCCGTTGTGGACGCATTGTACGGATCCGGAAACGCAGCGTCAATGGGAACAGCAGACCCACTTGACCGGACGACCGTTTCCCATCCGGCCCTCTTTATGGTTCAATATGCCCTGGCCAGGACGCTTATGGATGCCGGTATTTATCCGGATTGTCTTTTCGGCGCGAGTCTGGGGGAATATGTGGCGATGGCAGTGGCAGAGGTGATGCCGCCCCATGCCATCCTCAGTGCCCTGGTGGACAACGCCCATATACTTGAAATCTGCTGCCCGCCCGGCACCATGATCGGCGTGTCTGATGCCATCTGGCGATTTGAAAATGAACCGGAACTCAATGCCCATACCAGTCTGGCCGGTATTATTTCACCCCGGCAGTTCGTCCTCTCCGGTGACCTGCCGGGCATCACACGGGCTGTCCGGCACCTTGAAAAAAAACGGAGAACATTCCAGCATCTGCCCATCCGGTTCGGGTTTCATTCACCGAATATAGATCCGGCCGCCGGTGCGTGGAAAAAAAGAGTGGCTACCATTGCAGATGAGGCGGGTGGGCTTAACCGACCGTCCATTGATATGATTTCCTGCTGCCTCGCCTCTTTTGTCATCCGGCCGGATGTTTCGTTTTTCTGGGAGATCGGCAGGGGGCCTATTTTGTTTCGGCGGGCACTGCAGACGTTGAAAGAGGAACTGGACCGTCAGGCCGAACCGCTGTCTTCAAAACCCATCGTAAACCTGATAGATTTGGGGCCGGGGAGCCACTCCTCAGGGTTTATCCGGCAGAATGCCCTTTTGGGAAAACAGATCCGCACCCACCGGATGATGACATTGTTCAACCATGATCTTAGAAACCTGACGAAATTAAAAGCGAATCTTATCCCCCAATGAATTGTATCGATTTTCCGATGCCGGCGCTGACACCGGACCGACTTTACCTTTTTTATGCCGGAAGTGACGTGGACGCCGGGTTGATGGCGCAGTACCGGTCAGTCCTTTCAGAAGATGAACGGCAAAAGGCAGATCGTTTCCGGTTTGAGAAAGACCGGAAACTCTCTGTAACGGCCAGAGCCCTGGTGCGCTATATTTTATCCGAGTGCACGGGAAACCCGCCGGAATCATTTTCGTTTCGCGAAAACCGGTTTGGAAAACCGTCCCTTGTGGGCAACCCGTCACCCGTCGACGGCACCATTCTCCCCGATTTGAGATTCAACCTGTCCCACAGCAAGGGGATGGTGGTTTGCGCCCTGGCCCTTGGCAGGGATGTGGGAGTGGATGTGGAGAGCATGGAAAGAACGGTGGAACTGAGTATTGCCAGGCGTTTTTTCTCCAGGGCGGAGGCCGAGTTTCTGGAAGGCTGTCCGGAAAAGGATAAAACAGCCTGTTTTTTTGATATCTGGACCCTGAAAGAGGCCTTTATCAAGGCGCGGGGCATGGGGCTTTCTATTCCGCTGGATGCATTTTCCTTTTGTTTGTCAGACCCCACGCCAAGGATTCGTTTTCATGACCCGGAAGCCGCAGGCGGCGCCGGTCCGGAGGCCTGGCAGTTTTTCCGGTGGCAGCCCCGTACGGGTGCAATGGTTGCCGCCTGTATTCAGGGAACACCACCGGTTGAGGTGCACCGGTTCTTTTGTACCCCCTTTAAAGAGATGCGGTTGGATAAAAAGTGAATATCGGGTTGAAAGGATAAGTCTATGACCCCTGTTGATTTTATGGAGATCCCGGGTATCAAGGTGGGCCATGCCCAGGATGAGGTTGCCTGCACCGGGTGTACGGTCATTCTCAGTGAGCAGGGCGCCACCATGGGCGTGGATGTACGGGGCGGTGCCCCCGGCACCCGGGAAACCGATCTGCTGGATCCGGTGAATCTGGTGGAAAAAGGACACGGGGTATTGCTTGCCGGCGGCAGTGCATTCGGACTGGATGCAGCGGCAGGTGTCATGTCCTGGCTGGAAGGCCGCGGGGTGGGGTTTGACGTTCAGGTGACCCGGGTACCGATTGTCTGTGGTGCAGCGTTGTTCGACCTGACCATCGGAGATCACAGGGTACGGCCGGACAGGGCCATGGGCATTCTCGCCTGTGATAATGCGTCGGGTGAAACCTGCCCCCAGGGTTCCGTCGGTGCCGGGACCGGTGCAACGGTTGGGAAAATACTCGGTATGGATACCGCCATGAAGGGGGGGATCGGCCATGGGGCGTTTCGGGCCGGAGAACTGATGGTGGGTGCGCTGGTGGTGGTGAATTGTCTGGGGGATGTGGTGGATCCGGATACCGGTGAACAATTGGCAGGGCCGCTGGACGCAGATAAGAAAAGGCTATTCTCCACCGAGGAGATCATGGTCAGGGCCTACGCGGAAAAGAAAAATCTTTTCTCCGGGAACACCACTTTGGGACTTGTGGCCACCAATGCGTCTCTCACCAAGGCCCAGGCCACCAAGGTGTCGGCCATGGCCCAGAACGGTTATGCCAGAACCATGCGCCCGGCCCACACCATGTTTGACGGTGATACCATATTTACCATGGCCACAGGTGGGGTTGGCGCCGACCTGTCCGTGGTGGGATTGATGGCGGCGCACGCTGTGGAGCGGGCCGTGATATCTGCGGTAAAGCATGCAAACAGCCTTGCCGGTGTGAAAAGCCGGAATGAGGTGTTTGGCATCTAATTTCCGATCAGGAGTGATACATGCGGATGGTTCGGATGAGATGAACTTTATCAAAGGGTTTGGCCACGTAATCATCCATACCTGCGGCCAGGCATTTTTCCCGGTCTCCTTTCATGGCATTGGCCGTGAGTGCAATGATCGGGGTTCTTTTGGGGGAGCCTGCTTCGGCCTCCCTTATTTCCCGGGTGGCTTCCAGTCCCCCCATCACCGGCATTTGAACATCCATCAACACCACATCAAAGTTCGAACGTTTGAATTTGCGTACCGCATCCGCCCCGTTTTCAGCCGTTGTAATCCGATAATACTTTTCAGGGAGCATGCTTTGCACCACTTTCCGGTTCACCAGGTTGTCTTCTGCCAGGAGAATGGATACCACCGCCGTCTGAAGATGCGGTGCAACCGTGTTTTCGGTTACGGAAATCCCGGGGGGCTGAGAAGCCGGCTTTGATACCGGCGTGCATTGATCTGTAACGCCGGCTTTGTGCAGGCAGTTCAGAAGCGGGTCGCGTTTCACCGGGCGGGCCAGATGGGTGCAGACACTGTGGTCCCAGTCTGCCGGAGCACCGGCCGGTACCAACATAACAACCGGCAGATCAGATGTTTCGGCCCGGCGGATAAATATCCCAGGCTCTTTTTCCGGAAGGGCTCTGGTGTCCAGCATAAGGAGCGTCCGGGGAGGAGGTGAGTCAATGATGTTTTTGGCCGCCTGAAAGTCCCCGAGAATGGTGAGGGGAATCTGACGTTCCGAGAGATAGGCATCTATAATATCCCGGGTGCCGCCGGAAGGACATAGCAGGTGGACTGAATCAACGGTGAGAGCGGGTTCGGAAACCGTCTGTTGCGGCACCACGCCATAGGGCAGGGTAAACCAGAATCTGGATCCCCGGTTCAATCGGCTCTCCACACCAATCTCTCCACCAAGGAGCTCAACAAGCTGCCGGGAGATGGCCAGTCCCAGGCCGGTGCCACCGTAAATCCTTGTGGTTGAGGCATCCACCTGGGTGAAGGGATCAAACAGGCCGGTGAGTTTATCCTCGGGGATGCCGATACCTGTATCGATGACTTCAAATCGCAGACAGGCCGGATGCTCAGCAGTGGGTTTACCCTGCTCCGGAAATACCCGGATCAGGACGCCGCCGTGCCGGGTAAAGGTCAATGCGTTCTTGGTGAGATTGGTGAGAATCTGTCGAAGCCGGACCGGATCGGAGATGATCCGGTCCGGGACGCTGCCCGGCATCAGTATGCCGAAATCCACGCCGGTATCCCCTTCGAAATCATGGGCTTTTACCGCCATGACGTCGCCGATGGATTCCAGAAGTTCACGCAGGTTGAATTTCACCTGCTCCACATCCAGTTTGCCGGATTCGATTTTTGAGAAATCCAGAATATCGTTCACAATGCCGAGAAGGGACTTGGCACTCTGGTGGGCGGTTTCAAGGTATTCCAGCTGGTCGGCTTCAAGGGGGGTGTCCTTAAGCACATCCAGCATGCCCATCACCCCGTTCATGGGGGTTCTGATTTCATGGGACATGTTGGCCAGAAATTCGCTTTTGGCCTGACTTGCCGATTCCGCCGCCTTTCTTGCCAGTTCAAGATGTTTCATCTGACGGGCCTGGGTCTTCCGAAGGTCCGCAAGGTCGGTCTGGACGACTTTAAGTGTTTCGGAAACAGGAATCAGCGGATTGTCCGGTGATATGTTCACCACATCCAGGTTATCCACTTCCTCATCCGGCCAGAGCATCATGCCGCAAAGTTCATTGATTTCTTCAATATCCCGGGATGAGACAAGTCTTCTGGCTTGGGGCTGCTGCGGGAGAACCGTTGAATTTATTTCTGTGAACGCTTCGGCCAGGGTATCGGTAAAACGAATTTTCTGGTCGATGAATCTCGAAAAGAGTTTCACCGCTGACCGCGTGAACGTATTGGCGCTGCATACGTAAGTCACGCCGGG
>JAKSBB010000709.1 GCA_022361315.1 Desulfobacterales bacterium | reverse complement strand
TCTTTTTCGAAGTCCGGTGGTCAATCCGGCAGGTTTTCCTCTGCTGCTCATATTCTCCATAATGGCACTCAGTTCGGCCGTAAAATCTCTTTCGGTGGTGTTTTTATCGCTCATTTTTTTTATTCCTTTACGGCGGTTTTATCTTCAACCACAACGAGATCGGCATGGCCGAATCCCTTGGTGAAATCGAGGATTGAAATCACCGTGGGACGAAGGCGGTATTTGGTGATGTTCGGATCGGGAAACACGGCCTCACCGTCGTTGTAGGTGATCTCTGCGAGTTCCGGCATTTTTTCAAGCAGCAGGCGGCTGCATTCCTTTGCTGTGGCTTCGTCGGTGACCGGTTCTGCATAGGCTGCCATGGAAATGCCTGAGCCATCGGCCACATTTTCGTAAGCGGGCCAGATGGCAATGGAAACCCGGGGATCCCGGGCGATATTTTTTGCCTTGGATGAGGTGGTGAAGGTTTCGAAGTAGATCTCCTCATCCATGTTCACGAAGCCGACGGTGTTCACCTGGGGCCATCCGTCCTCCCGCATGGTGGATATGGCCATGTCCTTGCAGGATGAGATGATCTCGATCATCTTGGCCCGCAGTTCATCGGTCATATCACCCACGCCGTTGCTGTAAATTCGTTTTTGAATCACCTGGTCCATGTCGGTTTCCATCTGCTTTTTTCTGTTGTTGAGTTCACTATTTGTGGTCATTGGGTTCTCCTTTTTATTTGGTATCTTTCAGTATTTCCATTGCCAGCCGGTAAGCGGTGTCAACGGCCGGAACACAGACCTTTTGGGGCGTGTCGGAGGCCATGTAGGTTTCAAAGTTACCAGGGATTGTCAGATCAACCCCGGTCAGTTCCCGGCAGCTTATGGTTGTCATCTCCGCTTCGAAGCGGCGGCGAAGTGCACTGGCCAGCGGCATGGTCTGCTGAAACTCGTTTACGTTTGCTGCCGGCCCTTTGATGAGGCCGATGGCCATTACGGCACCGGAAACCGCACCGCAAACCGCACCTGTGAGGCCGATGCCGCCGCCAAAGCACATGGCAATGTGGGGGATGATTTCATTTTCAATGTTGTATTCCTGGCTCACGGCCAGAAGTACGGATTCCGCTCATGTATAGCCTTCGCCCAGAAATCGGGTGGCCCGGTTGGGGTCCATTGGTATCTCCTTGCTATTGGGTTATCGGTTCAGACCGTGTTTCGCTCGTCGATCCGTGTGTCGCTCGTCGAAGTTTTTCCGATACTACCAGTTGTGGTTTTTGATCAGAAGTGGCATATACGACATAAAAATGTGCAAATGCGGCAAGGAGAACCGTCCATGAGGAAAATCACCATATTCTTACCTGAGAATGTCATGCTGTCCACCCTGGCCATCCCTTTGGATGTGTTCAAAGCTGCCGGTGTTTTCTGGAACATCCTCAATGAAAAAGCGGTGCAACCCTTTTTCGACGTGAAACTCGCCACCCTTGACGGGAGGCCCGTCAAAACCTACTTCGGCCACGAGATCGTCCCGGATACCTCCATCCGCGAGGCGGGTGACAGTGATACCATCATCATTCCGCCTTCCGAGGCGGCTGATATCCTGGCCCCTGAAGTTATATCCTGGCTCGTTTCCTCATATGAGAAGGGGGCGCATATCGCCAGTATCTGCCTGGGGGCGTTTCTGCTGGCTCAAACCGGTCTTCTGGACAATAAAAATGCCACAACCCACTGGGGATACGTAAACCGTTTCAAAAAGCAATTTCCCCGGGTCAATGTCAAACCGGACAAACTCATCACGGATGACGGGGATATTTTTACTGCCGGCGGTGCCAATGCCGGTGGGGATCTGGCCCTGTATCTCGTTGCAAAGTATGCCGGTAAGGAAGCTGCGTTTCAGACGGCCAGAACCATGGTGATGGATATGGACAGGAAGTCCCAGTCCCCCTATCTGCTGTTTCGGTTTGAAAAAGTCCACGGGGACGAGGAAGTCCTGAATATCCAGAACTGGCTTGAAAAGAACTTCAACGGTGAGATCAGTGTTGGGCAGCTTGCAGATAAAGCGGGGATGAGCCGGCGCACCTTTGAACGACGATTCAAGAATGCCACCGGTGATTCCCCCCTGAGGTATCTTCAGCGGGTGAGAATTGAAACGGCCAAAGGTCTCCTTGAACGGGGGGGCAAAACATTTGACGAGATCACTTACATGGTGGGGTATGAGGACAGCAGCACGTTCAGCCGGGTTTTCAAAAAAACAACCGGTCTTTCCCCCGTTCTATACAGAAAGAAGTACAGTTTTACTGCTTGAGAAGAGGTGTATCCAGGGGGGCCGGATTATTCCGGCCATGACAGTGTATCCGGACGGGCAATCAGATCGTCAAGTTTCTCAAAAAACAATCCCGCATAGTAACCGTCGGCCAGGCCGTGGTGGAGCTGCAGAGAGACCGGCATGGTGACGTTCCCGTTCTCCCGGGTGAGCTTGCCCCACGATATTCTGGGGATGTTGTCGGTCCAGTCGCCTTTCACCGGGTGGGTAATGGAGGTGAAGTTGATCCAGGGAACGCAGGAGACAACGAGCAGGTCATCCGCCCCGGGCTTGTCGATGAGGTTGGGATCGGCCTTCACCCGGGCAATGCCGGTATCCACATCGCTGAAAAACTTCGGGATGTCATCCGTATACTCCACAGCGCAGAAGGCCAGGGTTTTATTCTCGGTCATCACGGCAAAGGAGGGGTGGACAATATCATGGGCCACCACCTCATTCTCCCGGACACGGTGCCGGATTTCAGGAACGCTGTTGGCGGCGCAGGAGATCAGCCACAAAACGGCGGTGAATTTTGACAGGCCCCTTTCTTCAATGTAGTCAAAGGTCGGTGTGATCTCCGGCTGGGCGCAAACGTTAAACAGGGGGGATGCATAGCTGTTAAAGTATTCGAATGACTCTCGTCTGGGCCAGTCCTGAAGCTTGATTTTTTTCATATCTATCCTGTTTGGCCTCTTAGGGATTAAACACAAAGGCGTT
>JAKSBB010000445.1 GCA_022361315.1 Desulfobacterales bacterium | reverse complement strand
TTCGTAGAACTTCATGGCGTTGACGGTGATGAAGGGGTTGTCCTGGCCATCAACAACCTTCTGCTGAAGGGCGGTAAAGGTTTCAGACCATGCCATGGGGGTCGGGTTGATGCCCCAGGCTTTGTAGGAGTCGATCATGATGGCGTTTTTAGGTACACGAACCACCAGGCCTTTAAGATCTTCAAGGGTTTTCACAGGGCGTTTGGAGTTGGTGAGTACCCGGAAACCGGAGTAGGTCCAGGCAACGATGCGTACGCCGGCATCTCTAAGGGTGTTCTTTGCCAGTTCTTCACCCAGTTCACCCTGGGTCAGTTTAACGGCATCGTCGATTCCCTGAATCACATAGGGAAGGGTCAGCACGCCCACAGTGGGGGAAAAAGGTGTCAGGTTATTTACCGCGAGAACGGAAAAGTCCAGGGTGCCCATGGCACAGTCATTGACCGTATCCTGCTCAGACCCCAGCTGGCCGTTGGGGAAAAAACCGAATTTTACCTTACCACCAGCCTTTTTCTCCAGAATTTCAGCAAACTTTTTGCCGGTTTCCCACTGGGTGCCGCCTGCGGCATCACCAAAAGACATCTTCCAGGTCTTTGCAGAGGCCTGGGTGGTAAAAGCAAGTGCAATAACGGCTAATACTGCCAGCGTTTTGGTCCAGATACGTTTCTTCATCTAATACTCTCCATATAAAGTTAGGTTGTTTTCCCCAGTCGGGGTGGTGTACGTGTTGTATCCGGCCCGGTAAGTTTGCAACGGGTGTGCCAGGCGTAGGGATGCGTTAGGTCGCATGGCATGCAACCCGTTTGATTTTATTCAAATATCTTTAGGGTGAAGAATATTACCGGTGAAATGATGAAATCAGGCATGGGTCAGATTCGCCCCATCTCACCACCGGACGAACCGGTGAAACACCGGTTCTAAAAGGCGTCAGGTACCACGGGGTGCCTATTTGGGATATGGGGCCGAACCGCCCCAAACACAAAGATCACCATTAATTACAAGGAATTCTGAGATTATCAATTTTATTTAAAACATATATCAAAAAAATTAGTAGGGCAACCTTGCCCCACACGTCTCATATACCGATGTCCGTCTCAAATTTCTCCGGAAATTTTTTTATCATTTCGGTCCTATTCCTCTTTAATAATTATCCGATCCACCCACTTTTCCCTGTCCCCGTAAAAAGTTGAATTTCAGGCATATTTTTTGTTTACATCAGTGTTAGTTTGACGTATAAGAGCATGTAGATATCTGATATATCACACATCAGATTTCAGCAAAAAAAATAAAATGGGCGTCCGGTCACCACCGGAGGCAGAATAAACCAAAGGGAGAATAATAATGCTTGTTGGAATTTTAAAAGAAATCAAAGTACTGGAAAAAAGAGTATGTATGACCCCGGCCGGTGTTGTGGCCATGAAGGCCAACGGCCATGATGTTATGGTTGAAAAAAATGCGGGTACTTCCGCCGGTTTCCCGGATGCAGAGTACATCGCTGCCGGTGCCACCATCGCTGAC
>JAKSBB010000012.1 GCA_022361315.1 Desulfobacterales bacterium | reverse complement strand
CAGAATCACCGTCTGCCCGGCCTCAAACCCGCCGTCCTGGCAGTAAGCGGTGAACGATGCATCTTCGATGTCCACGGTATAGGCAAAATAATGACCGGCAAAGGTCTTTTCCGTAATCCGCCCCGGTCCGTTGCCCCCCGTGATTTCAAGGTTTTCGGGACGAACTGTCATGCCGTTGGCTTTCCCGCCGGCAGCAGATGTAGGCAGAAAATGCTGAATCAGCTCAGCCGGTATCCGGTTCACCGGCCCCAGAAAGGCTGCCGCCTCCGGAGATGCCGGGGAGAAGTAGACGTTTTCCGGCGTATCAAACTGTTCCAGCCGCTTGTCCAGAAGGATGCCGATCCGGTCGGACATGGCAAAGGCCTCCTCCAGATCGTGGGTCACGCTGACCGTGGGGATACCGAATTCCTTCTGGGTCTTCCGGATGAACCTGGCGGTCTCCATTTTCAGGTTCCGGTCCAGGTTTGCAAAGGGTTCGTCCAGCAGGAGTACTGCCGGGTTCACCACCATGGCCCGGGCAATGGCCGCCCGCTGTTTCTGGCCTGCGGAAAGCTGTTCCGGATATTGATCCGCCTGTTCACCAAGCCGGAAATAGTCCAGCATCCGGTCCACCTTCTTCCTTATCGTTCCCTTGTCCATCTTCCGGGTCGACAGCCCGAACCCGATATTGGCCCGTACCGTCATGGAAGGAAACAGCACGTAATCCTGGAAAACGATGATCACGGGATTCTCCCGGGTCAGGGGTTCGGAAAACCGTATCTCTCCGGTATCCGGCCGGTCCAGCCCGGCAATGATCTTGAGCAGGGTGGTTTTTCCCACGCCCGAGGGCCCCACGATGGACACGAGCTCGCTGGCGCCGACCTTGAAGCTGATATCCGACAGGATGGTGCGGTGCCGGAACCGCTTGCCTATGCGACGGAGTTCAAGATCCATGGGATGTCGGAGAGGTATTGTTCGATTTTGTTGAAGGTATCCCGGTTCTGCAGGGCTCTATCTGTTTGCGTGTACTCGTACCAGGCCATGAAACACCAGGACAGGGCCCGCAAAAGAATGGTCCGTTCCATCAGTGTCGTCTTTTCCACCAGTTCGTTGAAGTCAATTTCCGGGCAGGCGGTCCCCCCATAGTATGAGTGGTGGTAAGTCTGGAGAAATGCCTGCTTTTCACCTTTGGTCAGGCAGACATCGGTTTTCCAGAGGGTGGTGGTGGGCACCATGAAGTGTCCCAGGTCCTGGTAGCGGTAGGACACCACGGCTTTTTCCCAGTCCACCAGATATGCCCCGTTATCGCTGATAAGGAAATTACCGGAGTTCACCTCGGTATTGACAAAACAGAGATCCTCATTGGCAAATAGCTCACGGGTCCGGCCGGCCAGGGCAACCACCTCATCATGATAGGCCAGGATAAGGTCTTTTCCTTTTCCCGGGGGTGATCGGGGAACCTTTGGATCAGCCCCAGGCTCTCTTTTGCAATGTCCATCACCGGATCGGCCTGGACAATCAGATTTTCCGGTACCGGCATCCGGTGTACCCGGGCAAATATGCGGGCGGCACGCCCAAGATCCATGCGGTAATCCAGGGCGGTACCCGGCAGGTATTCCATGAGCAACGCCCCGCCCCCCAGGGCTGCCGGGTCCGGATGGCAGGCAAAGGGTTTCGGGGTCACCCCGGAATCCGCCAGGGCCTCCAGCACCTTGTATTCATAGGCAATCTGATTGTCCCCCAGCCCAAGCTGGCTGCCGTGGTTGATGCGCAGCACCCGGGGGCCCTCCGGCGTTTCCAGCCGGTAATTTGAATTGTACTCCCCTGCAGCAAGAAAGCTGACCTCGCAGGCCGGGTCCGCCCATCCGGAAGTCCCGAGGAAATCAATGATGCGCTGCTGCATGTCTGGGTCGGTCAAGGCATCCCCCCTATCTTGGGCTCAGATCTTGGTATTCAGTTGGTAATCCCTGGTTCTATAGCACTTTTACGGTCCGCGGTAAATTTTTTTAGGGTTGGCTGCGGCCGCCAGCCGCCTCAGGCTTAGATGAAGAGCCGAAACCACCCCGATGACCAACCAGACACCCCTCACCTCATTTTCCAGCACCGTCATGGTGCGGTCAGAAAAAAAGGTGGATGGGTTCAGGCCGGCAGTCATCACCGGCCGCCACGGGAAAAAGTAGCGTTCCTCCGTAAACGGAATCAAAAAGCCTACCCCCAGGCCGGCATCGGTCTGGGCATCCAATATACCGTGGGACATCACAGCGCTGAAAGCAATCAGCGTCATCCCTGCAAACCGGCCCGGCCTGAACGCCTTTCCCCCCAGTGCAAATGCGGCAACCACCGGTGCTGCCAGCACTGCAAACACAATGGCGTGGGTTATCCCCCTGTGCCCCAATGGGTGTCCATAGGGAATGCCGAAGGCAAACCCCAGGACATCCGCATCGGGCAGCACCGCTGCCAGGGCCAGGCACAGATAGATCCTAAGCCTGGAGACGCCTTCAGGTGCAAACTGGCCGAAAGCGGCTCCTGCAACGGCGTGCGTTATTATGGTCGCCATAGGTATTAATTCCTTACATCCGATTTGGTTTTACAATCGCAGGCCCCAAACTGTTTGTCCCAGGGTGCAAAGCAGCCGGGGGTTTTCAGGCGGAACACCACCTCCATTTTCTTCCGGATACGGATATCGGGAATCCCTTCCGCTACGTTTCGATCAGGGTCCGGATCAATCTCCTGAATAAATACGGCCTCTCCCAGGGTGGCCCCCAGCGTCCGGGTATATCCCAGGGCCTTTTTTCCGGCGTTCAGCAATGCGTCGGCTTCCGCATTCTCAATCAGTTCGGCCATGGCGGAATGGCCGTATTCTACCCCTGTTACCCGGACACCGGGTTTACCACTGAGTTTGTGAACCAGCTTAGGGATCGCCGCCAGATTCACAACAACGGCCGATACGGAGGACACGGACGACAGCGATGTATTTTCCAGGCCGGCATACGGCCCCTGAATGTTTGTGTCTTCAAGGGCCGCACCGGATGCTGTCAAAATACTGCGAACGGATTCCAGAATCTTACGGTGAAGTTCCGCCGTGATATCCGGGGCGTGGGCTTTATTTTTGATTGTTAAGCGTACTACGGCCCGGTCTGGTTCAACCGTGACCTCCGAGGTTCCGAACACCTTGATCTGAGGCGGTGCCGCGGCTGCGACTGCAGTAATAAGCAGACATCCAAGTATCATGCTTCCGGTTATCCGCAACAGCTTCATTGGACACCCCCTTCCGCAGTCTTCTTAGGCTTGATCCTGCGCTTAATCACGGGCTTTGGCAGCCGCACTGAAAAGGTTGTGTACCAATCCAGCTTCCGGGTGAGCCACATGACAAGGGCAAGGATGGCAAAGAGGCTTGAAGACCCGATCACCAGGGAGTATCCCTCATGCCGGAGGATGATGTAAAACAGGGCAAAGAAACCGGACAGCACCGCCCCGGTGATCAGGGTGGCAGACATCCTGTTCAGAAACGACCGGGTGTACGCGGTAATCAGGCCCACACAGGCAATGCTGGACACCACATAGGCCGGCAGAAATCCCATCTGTTCGGCAAAGGAGACCAGAAGCAGATAGAAAATGCTGAGGCCGAACCCCACCAGCAGGTACTGCATGGGATGGATTTTCAGGGTATTGAGGATTTCGAACATGAAGAAGCAAAGAAAGGTGAGGCAGATGATCAGCAGGCCGTACTTCACCGACCGTTCGGATTTTGTATAAAAGTTAACGGGCTGGATGAGTTCAACACCGAAGGCATCTGTATTCATCATATGGAGATGGTGGTCCGAGGCATCATCCCCGGAATGCCACCGGTCCGGGTAGTCCCTGCCGAAACTTGAAATCTGCCAGTTGGCAGTAAACCCCTCCTCTGTAATGGTGCGTGATGCCGGCAGATAGCTGCCGTTGAATCCGGGATGGGCCCATGGGGAGGTAACCTGCACCAGAGTGGTACCGGCGGATGGTGAAAAGGCCAGTTGCCTGGACCCGTTGACAATCAGGTCTATCCGGAATGTGTTGGCGTCACCGAACCGGCTTACGGGTACTGCGGCCTCTGCCCCTTCAGCCGAAACCGGCTCAAGGAATCCGGTGAGACCGTGAATGGCCGGGTCCGGCTGTGCCCCCGGACGGATGAAGGCCGGCTGATCGTTCCACTCAAACACATCCACCTCCTGGACACCACGTAACCCGCTGATTCCCAGTGTCAATGCTGCCTTGTCCCAGAGGATCTGATAGTCCTCAATCCCCCAGCCGGCAAAGTCCGGTCTGCCGAAGGCACCGGTGACGGTGAGCACAGACCGGTATACGATGACCTCGAAGATCCCCCTGTACCGGGTTTCCGGCGTCAATTCCACCAGGATATCAAGATTTTCCGGCAGAAAATATCCATGGTTGAGTTCCCCTTCCCCGTCGTAGTAGGGCACGGTGAGGACGGGACCCGTGATATGCTGGGCGGCCCCCCAAGTGGCGGCAATGTCGTGGTAGGCTTCATCCCGGCGGGCACTTCGCTCACGAATCACAGAAAGAATGATCTCCAGCGGCACGGCCAGCATGATGACCAGGACCGCAATCATACCGATTTTTTTAAAGAATGACTGTTCCATTTTACCCCTCCTTTGGTTATAAACGAATCTATGTAACGGATACGACGACCTTCATTTTCGGGTTTGATTCCGATCCTACGCCCCGGTTGTGAAGGGGATTGGAAGCCAATGTGAAAAACATGTGAATTATGACCAACACCTTTAAAAAATCGGTAAAACAAACGGTAAAGAAAACGGTATTAATCGTCGAAGACGAGTCATCCATTGCAGAGAATATCCGCTATGCCCTGGAGACGGAGGGGTTTGATACGATCTGGGTGGCGGAAGGCCGGGAGGTGGAAGATATTGTAACCGGGGGTGGTGCCGATCTGGTCATTCTGGACATCGGACTGCCGGACATCAACGGTATGGAGATCTGTAAATCCCTCAGGCAACACTCCGAAGTCCCTATCATATTCCTTACCGCCCGCGCCGATGAAATCGACCGGGTGGTGGGGCTGGAAATCGGGGCGGATGATTACATGGTCAAACCCTTCAGTCCCAGGGAATTGTCCGCCCGGGTCAAGGCCGTGCTCCGGCGGTACGGGAACGGACAGCAGGTTTCAGAGCCGGCCAGGTTCGACCTGGACGAAGGCCGTTGCCGGATTTCCTATTGTGCCGAAGTACTGGATCTGCCAAGGTACGAATTCGGCATCCTCTCCCTGCTGATCCGAAATCCCGGGCGGGTATACTCCAGGGAGATGCTGATGGATCAGGTGTGGGACCAGCCGGAGATGAGTTCCGACCGCACAGTGGACGCCCATATCAAAAATATCCGGGCCAAACTGAAACTTATCGACCCGGACTGCGACCCCATCCGCACCCACCGGAGTCTGGGCTACTCCCTGCGTGAGGATATATGAGGCTTCGGACAAAGCTTCTCATCACCTATTTCCTATTTTTCATCCCGGCCTTTTTTTATCTCACCACAGATTTTCAGGACAACCTCAAGTTCCGCTACCTGGAAGGGGTGGAAGAGACGCTGGTGGATCAGTCCAGGGTAATGGCAGGGATTGTCGCCACGGATTTCAAAGGCTTTTCCGGCCGAAAACTCGGTGATGTTTTCCACCGGGTATACGAAGAGCGGTTCACCGCCCGGATCTACCAGCTTGTCAAAACCCATGTGGATATGCGGGTCTATCTCACCGACCATAAAGGCCGCCTTCTTTTTGATTCTCTGAAGCGGGACCCGCCGGGAACGGATTATTCCCGGTGGCGGGATGTTTTCCTGACCCTCAGGGGGGAATACGGCGCCAGGTCCAGCAAGGATGATCCGGACCGCCCTGCCATGTCCACCCTGTATGTGGCCGCCCCGGTGATAGTCGGCGGCAGGATACAGGGGGTGCTCACCCTGGGCAAACCCACGGCCAGCATTAATGATTTTCTGGCCTTCGCCAAACAGCAGATCCTTCGGCACTCATTGATTGCCGCTTTCCTGGCCCTGCTGCTCAGCATCCTGACCATGTTTGTTATCACCCGGCCCCTGGATCACCTCAGCCGATACGTGAAATCGGTGAGGGCGGGCACCACTGAGGAAACCCCGGCATTCGGCAGCAGCGACATCGGAGAAGTGGGCAAGGCCTTTGAAAAGATACGCGCGGACCTGGAGGCCAAACAATATGTCGAGGAATACGTCCAGTCCCTCACCCATGAGATCAAAAGCCCGGTTTCCGCCATTGCCGGGGCAGCCGAGCTCCTGGAAGAAGAGGTGCCGCCGGAACAACAAGCGAGGTTCCTGGCCAATATCAAAACGGAATCCCGGCGAATCCAGACCCTGGTGGACCGGATGCTGGCCCTGTCCTCCCTTGAACACCGGTCCGGGCTTGAGAAAGCCGAAGACGTGGATATCAATAAGATTATTGAGGCGGCGGTACAGGCATCCGGACGGGAAGTCGAAGAAAAAGCACTCCAAATCACAATCACAGGGCGCTCCGAAAGTCCAGTCAAGGGAGACGCATTTCTTTTGGAGCAGGCCGTATCCAACCTGTTACGGAATGCCGTGGAATTCAGTCCGCAGGGTGGAGACATT
>JAKSBB010000047.1 GCA_022361315.1 Desulfobacterales bacterium | reverse complement strand
GGTTTCGGTTTTTACCTGGGCCTTGAAACCGGGTTCCCGGGACAGGTGATCGGCCATGAAGAGCATATGCTTGCAGATCCCCAGGCCGTTGGTCAGATAATCCGGGCAGGAGCAATGTCCCTTTACTTTTACTGGGTCATGGAAGCAGACGGTGTAAGTGCGGCTGTCTTTGGTAATCACCTTGTGGTCGCCTTTGAACATCTCCCCCCGCACCGGGGTGAACTGGTCGGCTTTGGCCCGGTCCTCCCTGTCTTTGTAAGCCTGCTCCCTGATCTCGGATTCGTTGAGAAACGGATCTTCCGTTTCCGGGAACAATTCATCTTGAACCCTGGGTTTTAAAAGCAGGGTACGGGCGTTCAGGGCGGCCGCGACGGCATGCTTGCACCCCGGTTTCGGGTAGGGACAATTGCAGGAGGACTCGATGCGGTCGTCGAATATCTGTAACCGTGTCGTATAGTGGCCGAAGACCCCGTCAAATTCGTATACAAAACGCTGGGCGTCGGGATCTTTGTGAGAGAGGAAATAGGAGCCGTGGGCAAAGGTCTGTTTGCCCCGTTCATAAATAAGCGGCGTGTCGGCCAGGCTTTCCCTGATATAAATGTCGGACAGCGATTTCATGGGGCCATGCTAATATATGACATATTCGCTGGCAACCATTTTTAATACCATTTTTAACCCGGTGCGAAGCTTTTATGCGGGTTTGTGAAAAACTATATATTTTTGTCGTACATCGTTGCGGAAGGTGGAGATGCTCGTGCCGGTTTCACGACGGAAAAAGCGGCCGAAGTATGAAGGATCGTCAAATTTAAGATGGTACCCCACCTCTGAGGCGGTCATTTCGGTATTGGCGAGAAGGCGTTTGGCTTCCATGATGATATGTTGTCTAAGGATACCGCCGGGGGTGTTTCCGGTGACTGTTTTGATGGTATTGTTCAGGCTGCTGATGCTGGTGCCCAATTGGTTCGCATAGAACTGGATGGAACGTTCTGAGCCGAAGTTTTCGGATACCAGGTGCTTGAACCGGCGAACCAGGGACGGTTCTGCCTGTGATTTCTCCCCCTGATCCGTATGGGTGTAGGTCCTTTGGATATTCACCAGCAGGACGTGGAGAAAGGCCCTCAAGGCAGAGGCATATCCGTCTTTTTGATTTTCAAATTCCCGGCTGATGAGACCGAACAACTCTTCAAACACCCCGATGTCTTCCGGCCTCAGTTTCAACTGCGGTGACTGGAGAAAGGTGTGGAAGAAGGCCAGGTCATGGATATCCGCCAGATGGGCCGGCGGGGCAATGAAAAAGTCTTCGGTAAAGACAAGGATAGATCCGTCAATGGCACCTGTGGGCTCCCAGAAGTGGATCTGCCCGGGGGACAGCAGAAACAGGGTGCCGGGCGCCATATCGTAGGATTGAAAATCAATCACATGACGACCCGTTCCCTGACGGACGTATTGAATCACGTAGAAATCGTGCTGGTGCGGTGCTTCAATGTCGGAAATCGTACACCCCGTGTTCATGGTAAAGGGGCTGATTTCAAAGTCGATATCCGGATCGGCCAGGATGGTTTTGTCATGTGTGGGAAATTCATTTCTCTGTGTCATCCTTTTATTTAGTACCGGCAGAAATCGCATGTCAATGAATTTCCCCGGCCGATCCGGTGTCTGTTCTAGGTTGAGCGGTCATAGTTTTTAACAGGTGTTTTAGAACATGGTATTTGAATTCGCAGCTTTTTCCGGAACCGGCTGGATTACATCCCAGTGTTCAACGATTTTGCCGTCCAGAACGCGGAAGATGTCCACCACCGCTTCATGTTGGGGCGCAGGTTTGTCGGTGGTATAGGTGCCGTGGCTGTGGACCATCACCAGGTCTCCTTCGGCAATGACCCGTTTGATGCTGCAGGTATAGTTGATTTTTTTCAGCATGGGGGCGAGTTTCTCGATGAGGTGTGCCCGTCCGTCCGGTGCCGACGGATTATGCTGGATATATTTTTGGTCGGAGACATACGCTTCGGCCGCCGATTCCAGGTCGCCCCGGACAAAGGCCTGGTTGTAGAACTCGGTCACGACCTGCTTGGGTGTTTTTGCAATCTCCGTAAAGGTCAGTTCCAGACTGCTGAAGTAGGCATCGGTCTCGGGCTCGGTAAAAAGGCCGACGCCACCGGAGAGGTTGTCTCCATGGAAGAGGCGGTCCACCGTAAGCACCTGCTTTCCGTTTACCGAGAAAGTGGCCTCGGCACCGTTGACCTCAACTGTAAGATCCATCCATTCTCCGGGTTTTACATCGGCATATCCTTCGTATTTGCCGGGATATTCCTTGCGCAGGCGGTGCCAGGGATATTCGGGATAGGAAAAGTACTGGAATGTGAAGTTCCGGCGGTCTCCTTTTTCCGTGGCATTTACCGGTCGCAGATAGAACCCTTCATATTTGGACTTGTCCTCATTCACGCGGAATACCACCCCCACAAATCCCCGGGCCCATTCCGGTGCGTTCTCGGCCGGCTGCCCTGCCATTTTCAGCCGGATCGTTCCGTTTTTGAACGGGGTTTTGTCCACCAGCAGAAAGGTGGCGTTGTCCTTGCCGCCTTCCTCCACGGATCTGTGATCCGGGGTGACGGTCACATGAAGCCCGTCCCGGCCTTTGAAATGGGTTGGAACGGCGAGTACGTCCCGGGGTTCTGTATCTGCTGTGGTGGTCAGTGTATGGGTGATTGCTTTTTGTGCCCAGACCATGCCTGTCCAGCACCCAAGCAAAAAAATACATACGATAATCTGATTTAAAAGATTGCGAGTCAACACCTTGGTTCTCCTGTAAAAATAGTGATAATTGAGTCGTTTACCTGTCTGGCTCTTCCGGCTGTTTGTTCCGGATGAGGATATAGGTAATGGAAACGGAGAGGTGTTAGAAGGGACTAATTCCTAAAAAAATGGGACTTTTTGCCGACCGATGGTTTAAGGATGGTGTTTTTCGGGCAATGGGACGGAGATGGAATCAAGGGTGTCATCCGAATTCTGCGCCGGACGCATCCCGGAAAAACGCTGTTCAAGAAAATCATAGTACTGGATACCGAAATCCAGGGTTTTCATCTTCCAGGGCTCAATACCCCGGGAAGAGAACCGCTCTTTGATGGCCTGAAGGGCTTCGACCTGACGTTTCAGGTCGTTGATATAGGCATCCAGCTGTGAGGTGACCTTGTCCTCTTCAAGGTAATCAAAGAAGAAGACTTTCAGGACGGCTTCGTCCCGGATACGGCCGATTTCAGGCTTTATCTCAAGCCAGTCCAGAAAGGTTTGTCTGCCTTTATCCGTCAGGGCGTAGGCCTTGTTGAGCTTGCCGTTTTTCACCTTTTCGCTCACCAGGACACAGCCCTCTTTTTCAAGTTTCTTGAATTTGGGATAGATGCTGCCGAAGCCGGTGTTGAAAAAATAATGGGTGCTGTTCTCCATATACTTTTTGATTTCATACCCGGTTTTGTCTCCGTCCATGAGAAAACCCAGCAGCATCATTTCGATCATGTGTTACCTCTGTTGTTTGAAAGGCTTTAAAGTGATGGGGCCCGCCGACAGGGAATATTTAAATCTGCCGGCGGGAACAGTTATTATTGCTGCATCTTGAGGGGCATCAGGGAGGTACCCCGTTTTTCCGCCGTCATGGCCATCAGCTCCTGTCCGCTGCCCGGTGGGGGGACCTGGAGTTCTTCCGGTTTTTCTTCAAGCTGGATTGCCTCGACAGGGCAGGTGGTGACACAGAGGCCGCAGCCGATACATCTGGATTTGGAAATCTCCGCCACCTCGTCTATCTCAATGGCATTCATCTGGCAACGGTCCAGACAGACTTCGCAGGCCGTACAGGTATCTGCATCCACAATGGCCCAATAACGGTTGTGGACCATCTCGCCCGGGTTGGGCAGAAGGTTCAGGGCACGAAGGACGCCGCAGCAGTCTTCGCAGCAATTGCACATGCCGCCGGGATTTACCATGTTGGCCGGCTGGTTCACGAGGCCGGCTTCCTCGCAGTCATCCAGAATCTTACAGGCCTCTTCACTGGTGATGTAGCGGCCCATCTTGTTTTCAACGTAATAATCCGCATGGGAGCCGAAGAGGAGGCAGACTTCTTTGGGGGCATCACAGCCTTTGTCGATGAGGTCCTGCTGGGTCCGGCATATGCAGTCCGCCACGGCAATCTTTGTCTTGCCATTGACGATGGCCTTGGCATCTTCATAGGCAGATACCTTATGGATCACCTCCACGGATTTGCCCACAGGAATGGTCCTCAGGGGAGGGATATTGTTGGCCATGCCGTTGAGAAAGGCCTCTTCCATATAGGTGTTGGTGAGTTCAGCCAGTTCCTTGTCCATCCGATTGAGCTGAAACTCATAGGAGCCGATCACAAAGGGCACTACGGAATAGCGTTTGACATCGTTTTTGATATGGCGGAACAGCAGGCCCCGTTTGGCCATGTCTTCGAGCTTTTCCGCCGTCTCTTCCGGCGGACGCCCGGTGCGGGCCGCAAAATCGGCGGGGGATTCCAGGAGCATGGACAGATCCAGATAAATTTCCGCATCTTCCTCAGTGTAAAGTTTCTCAAGGATCTTATATTCCACACCGGATTCGGTGGCGGGGAATCCCGTTGAATACTGGTCCATCTGTTCTCTCAACTGTTGATAGATCGGGGCAACCATGTTCCCTCCTTGTCTGTTGGCGGCAGGGCGCTTTGTTTTGTGTTGGTATATATCAATATGATATATGTTTGTTTATCTATAT
Source organism: Desulfobacterales bacterium (assembly GCA_022361315.1). The sequence continues at coordinate 1,756 of JAKSBB010000047.1, read as the reverse complement.
GTCTCCCCTTGTGTCAACCTTTTTTCTTTATTACATTAGGAATTTAGCGCGGATACCATCAGAAAGGAGGGGACCATGAAGTCGTTCAAAAACAAGGTTGCCGTGATCACCGGGGCGGCCAGCGGTATCGGAAAAGGCATTGCCGAGCAGTGTGCCTGGCTGGACATGAAACTTGTGCTGGCAGATATAGATGCGCCGGCCCTGACAGCTTTGGAAGTTGTCCTCAAAGAACGGGATATCGAGGTGGAAGCCGTGGTAACCGATGTCTCCATAGAGGCGGATGTAAAGAACCTGCTGAAAAGAACAGTGGAACGGTTCGGCCGGGCAGACCTTCTGTTCAATAACGCCGGAGTGGCTGCCGGCGGTCCCCTCTGGGAAAGTTCGCCTGAAGACTGTCAATGGGTCGTGGATGTGAACCTCATGGGGATGATGCATTGTATCCGGGCCTTTGTGCCGGTGATGCTGGATCAGGATTCCGACTGCCATATCGTGAACACCTCATCTGTGACCGGTACCGCGACTTACCATCCGTCCGCCCTGTACCATATTACCAAGCACGGCATCCTGGCCATGTCGGAACAGCTTTACCACGACCTGAGGTTGAAAGGGGCAAAGATTGGTGTCTCCGTGCTTTGTCCGGGATTTGTGGATACCCGCATCATGGATGCGGAGCGGAATCGGCCGGCCAGATACAGGAACACCGTTGAGGCGGCGTCGTCATCCCCACACGGGGAGAAGATGGAAGCCGCCTTCCGGGAGATGATTGCATCGGGAATGTCACCGGATAAAGTGGCCGAGATCACCCTGGATGCGGTGAAAAACGACCGGTTTTACATCTTTACCCACCCGGATCTGATGTACCTTGCCCGTGAGCGGATGAATGCCCTGATGGAAATGAAAAACCCGATACTCCCCCCGTTCACGGAATAAACCGTTTGTCACGGTCGCGGCATTAGAAGATGGACATCCCCGTCTTTGTGGTGAACAATTCCAGGGCCAGGGTGCCGGCCAGGGAATTCCCATTGGTGTTAAGTCCCGGTGCCCAGACACTGACGCAGAGTTTGCCGGGAATCAGGGCAACAATACCGCCGCCCACCCCGCTTTTACCGGGCAGCCCCACCCGGTAGGCAAAATCGCCCACCGCATCGTAGGTACCGCAGGTGAGCAGCAGAGAGTTGATGCGCTTGGCCTGGCTGCGGGTGAGGATCTCCTTACCGGACCATGGGGATATCCCGTGGTTGGCCAGGATCAGAAAACTTTTGGCAAGATCAATGCAGTTCATGCGCAGGGCACATTGAAGATAATAGGTATCCAGCACTTTTTCCACCGGGTTATGGAGGTTACCGTAGCTCTTCAGAAAATTGGCCATGGCGGCATTCCGGTACCCCGATTCCTTTTCGGATGCGGCCACTTCTGGATCAAAATCAATCCCCGGGTTATCCGCGCGCTTCCGGACAAAGGCCCGTATGGTGTCCGCTGCATCCCTGGAATGGGACAGGATAATATCCACCAGCACAAGGGCACCCGCATTGATAAAGGGATTCCTTGGCACACCGTTCTCATATTCCAGCTGGACAAGGGAGTTAAAAGGGTTGCCGGAGGGTTCCCGGCCCACCCGGGCCAGCAGTTTCTCCTCTCCGATGAATTTCAGGGCAAGGGTCAGGGTATACACCTTTGAGATGGACTGGATAGAAAAACGCTCCCCGGCATCCCCGATGGTGTATATGTCCCCGTCCAGGGTGTGGACGGCCATGCC
>JAKSBB010000513.1 GCA_022361315.1 Desulfobacterales bacterium | reverse complement strand
TTGCTCGGGATGGTCAGCGCGCACAGGGCCGGTAGATGCAACAGAACCCCGGCCATAAAGGCCTCGCATTCCGGGCTGATCCCGTGTTCAGCCGTTTTATCTCCGCTGAGGTTTTTGCCGTCTCGCCAGAGGCTGAAGTTGATATGGGTGCCGGATCCGGCCTTACCTTCAAATATCTTAGGCAGAAATGAGGCGATCATCCCCTGGGCTGAGGCCACCCCCCGGACGGTTTCCCGATACATGATCTGGCGGTCGGCAGCAGCCATCCCTTCTGCGAACCGGATATTCACTTCCTGCTGTCCGGGACCGGATTCCGGATAGTAACTTTCCACCCGGATGCCCTGGGCTTCAAATGCCAGGGTCAATTCGTCTATGAACTTAAGATTCCGGTTCATGGCACCGGATGCGGCGAAAACGGTATGTTCAACGGGGTGTATCCGATTGCCTTCGTCCCGGTTCAGGAGAAAAAACTCATTTTCAAACACGGCGTTGAGGGTCAGGCCCCGGGCCGCAAGGGCATCTGTCTGCCCTTTGAGGAATCCCCGGGGGCAATGGGTCCAGACCTCCCGGGTTTCCGGTACCACCATATCACAGAGGACCTGGGCGTGGCCCGGAGCAAAGGGAAGCACGGTGAGGGTGGACCAGTCCGGCATGAGCCGGATCTCCCCTACGGGCCCGAGTCCGGTTTCCGGCACGACGGCATCGTAAAGGGCCGGTATGGCCATCTGGGCGGCGGTGATGCCGATCCCGTTTTCGTCCAGGGATTCCAGAAAATCAATGTGTCCGGCCTTGGCCCGGATCACATTGGCATTGTCACACCACAGCAACCGGACAAACCGGACGCCTGCATCTTCCAGCCGTTTACGGAGGTCAGTTTCCATATGGGTTTTCCTTTCTCCGGCGCACCTGGAAAACGATTTAAAGGGCCCGGGTTTTATCCGCCAGCCAGGTCTTCAGATCTTCAGGCAGGCCCGGCGCCAGCTTTTCGTATACCGTACGGTGATAGCTGTCCAGCCACAGGATTTCAGTTTCGTTCAACAAGGTCTTATCAATGAGGTTGCGTTCAAAGTGGCAGAGGGTAATGTTCTCGAATCTTAAAAATTTCCCGAATTCCGTGGTCTCATCTTCCGCCACCATGACCATATTCTCCAGGCGGATGCCGTAATGCCCTTCCCGATAGAGGCCGGGTTCGTTGGTCAAGAGCATGCCCGGTTTCAGAGCCTGGTCCACGGGGTGGGGGCTGATTCGGGCCGGTCCTTCATGGACACAGAGGAAGAATCCGACCCCGTGGCCGGTGCCGTGCCCGAAGTCCATCCCTTCCTGCCAGAGGAACTGGCGGGCCAGGGTATCCACCTGATATCCCCGGGTGCCCACGGGAAATCTTGAGGTGGCCACCGCAATATGCCCCCGGAGCACCAGGGTGTAATCACGGATTTCCCGGTCCTCAGGCGTGCCCAGGTGAAGGGTCCGGGTAATGTCTGTGGTGCCGGTCAGATAATTGCCGCCGGAATCATTTAGGAACATGGCATCCCGGGTCAGGGGGACATCGGTCTCTTCCGTGGCCGCGTAATGGCACATGGCCGAATGCTCCCCAAAGGCCATGATTGAATCAAAGGAAGGATCAATAAAATCCGACTCGGCCTGTCTGAGGGCCAGAATCTTCGCTGCTGCCGAGATCTCGGTGACGGGTTCTTCAGTGGTTTCGAGCCAGTGAAGAAACCGGACCACAGCCCTGCCGTCTTTTACCGCGGTGTCACCGATATGGCCGGCCTCCACTTTATTTTTGATGCATTTTAAACCGGTGGCCGGATTCTGACCTTCAATGAGTTTACATCCGGGATTGGCTGCCCGGTAAAGGTGGTCGCTCACCGCCTCGGGATGGAGGAGGAGTTTTGTGCCGTCCGGCAGGACTGAGAGTGCGTTGTCCACCCCTTCATAGGGCAGAAGTGTGATCCCGTCCCCTTCAAGGGACTCGGACACCCCGGCATCCAGCTTGGCCGGGTTGATAAACAGCCGGGTATTGTCCGGTTCGATAAGGGCAAAGGCCAGATTCACCGGATTGGTGTGCACATCGCCCCCCCGGAGATTAAAGGTCCAGGCAATGTCGTCCAGAGCGGACATCAGGTGGGCATCCGCCCCCTTTTTTGTCATTTTTCCCCGGATGGCTAAAAGCTTTTCTTCCCTGGTCTGACCGGCAAATGCATCTGCCAGGACAAAGGCCTTTGTGGCAGGCATGGGCGGCCGGTCGGTCCAGAGGTCTGAAATCAGATCGATGGTGGTATCCAGATGGATATCATAATCCTTAAATACCCTGCGGAGTTTCTTTGTCTGGGCCGCAGAGACCATCCGCCCGTCCAGGGCAATACAGGCACCGGTATCCAGATGGTCTGCCAGCCATTCATCGTAGTCCGGTACACCGTCGTCCCCCTGTTTGAACAACTCAAAACCTTCCATCTGGGCCTCGGCCTGGATCCAGTAGCGGAAATCCGTCCACAGGTTGGCCACCGTCCGGGTCACCACCGCCGTACCGGCAGATCCGGTGAATCCGGTCAGCCAATGCCTTGCCTGCCAGTGGTCCGCCGTATATTCGCTTTGGTGGGGATCACCGCTGGGAATGATCAATGCGTCAACGCCATGACGTTCCATTTCGGTGCGCAGGGCGGATAGTTTATCTTTTGGTTTCAATGGGGGCTCCTCAATATGTATGGTATACGTCACCTGTCTTATTCGATGACAAACCGGTTGATCAGATTATCCAGCCGGTCTGTCTGCCGACGCATTTCCTCGGTATCCCGGTTAATATGGGTACCGTTCTCGGACATCCGGGTACTGGCGTCATTCACCGAGTTCATCTCCCCGGCAATCTCCGTTGTCAGACCGTCGAACTGAGAGATACTCGTATTCACATCTCCGATCCCTCTGGCTACGGTGGCGGTGTTATCGGCAATTTCCTTGGTGGTGGCGGACTGTTCTTCAATGGCTGAGGCAATATCGTTCACCACGTCGTTCATATTACCAAAGGTTTTGGAAATCGTCACCATCTCCTCCGAGGTGGATGCCGAGGCCTTCATGATATTGTCAATCTTCACCTTGATATCCTGGGTGGCATCTGCGGTCTGGGTGGCGAGATCCTTAATCTCACTGGCCACAACGGCAAAACCTTTACCCGCCTCCCCTGCCCGGGCCGCCTCAATGGTGGCATTCAGGGCCAGAAGGTTGGTCTGGTCAGAAATATCCGTGATGGATTCCGTGAAGGCATCAATCTCTTTTGCCTCGGTGCCGAGTTTGTTCACACTTTCCGATGCGGCAGAGATTCTCTGTCCGGTTTCGTTGCTCATATGCCGGGCAGACTCGGCGTTCTTGGCAATCTCGTTGATGGTGGCGGTCATCTCTTCTGTGGATGACGCCACGATGCCCAGGTTGTCCGAGGCCTGCCCCACCACATCTGAAATGGAGGAAATTTCCGCACTCATCTCCGAGGTGGACTGGGTGACGGAATTGGTGATCGCCAACATTTTACCGGATCCCTCGGATATATCCTTTGCCTCCTTCCGGGTCACGGCCACGGAACCGGAGAGGGCCTGAGAACTTTCGGAGATATCCGAGATCATGGTCTGGAGCCTCTCGATAAACAGGTTGAAATACCGGGATAACTCTCCGATTTCATCACGGGAACGGATCTCAATCCGCTTTGTGAGGTCGCCTTCTCCTTCTGCCACATCCTTCAGACTGGCCGTCACCATAAGGATGGACTTCACCATGGAACCGGAGAAGAACAGGGCCAGGGGAATGATAAGCACCAGACAACTCACATAAACGATGATCAGGGTGTAAACCACCTGGAGGGTATTATCCATAATGGTTTGTCCGGAGGTCAATACGGCAACGGCCCCTTGATAGTCCGTTCCCTCATAAACCGGCACCAGGCCCTGGTAAAAAGACTCACCGTCCACGTCTACGCTGCCGGGCAGAACCGGTTGATCCGCCAAAGCCCAGCCCGTGTCCACCGTCATCGGTACAGCGGATGTATCAATCTTGTCATAGGCATTCAGATTGCCGAATGAGAGGGTATCACCGGTAAAGAGGTTAATGTTCAATCCGGTGAGTTCGGCCATCTGGTCCACAAAGGTCTGATCCAGGATCTTCGTGGCGATGATGAAGCCGAAGAGCATCAGTTCTTTCTTCCGGGTCTCTTTATTTTTTGCTTTCAGCATCACCGGGACATAAACGGACAGGGACAAATCATTTCCCATTCGTGTGAGGCTGCCCGAGGTGACTGTCTGGGTGACGCCGGGCCTGTTCAAAGGATTTTTCAGGGCATCGAGGGCAGGAACGGAAGTCCACTGGCTGCCTTTCAGATCATCTGTCTCACTTAATTTTGCATATTTGAATGCCTTTTCAGGGTTTACATAATAAAAGCCGGCCAGAAGCTGGCCATCGGGTTGACGTTCTGAAAAGGCCAGAAGCTCACCTGCGGCATCGTAGAGGGAGAGGGATGCGAGCTGGTTCACCGCTGTTGTGGCAAACAGGGCGCTGGTCAGATCCACAAAACCGGACTCCGTCATACCCAGGTCAAAATCCTTTTTAAAATCCCCCAGATATTTTACATTTTCACTGACCTTAAATACCGAATCCATCTGGGCAAGCTTCCTGGCCAGATCTTCCTGGGTTTCAAGAATCTTGGTCTTGACGTTCCTGGCGGCAACCATCAGATTGGCGTTGGTGGCACTTACGTTCTGATTGTAGGTCACATAGGATACCACAATGGAAGAGGCCACCATCACCAGGCAGACCACCAATACAATGACCCCCAGAATCTTTTGCTTCAACTTCAAATTCACCCCTCTCATGGTCACCTCCAATGACAACGATTTTTTAAATTGTTAGCCAATTATTACAAGTCCATACACTTTTTACTATCCTTTCTCAACATTTTTCGGGTAAATGGTTTAACCGATATACCGGTGATGCCGCCCTTTTGTTTTCAGGGCCTACTCCCGGAAAGCCCCCATAAATTTGGGGTTCACTTTTGCCCGGTATCAGTATAGGGTGACCCTAGTATTACTTCGGATCTTATACTCTAATGGGGGAAGATGAGTAAAAAAAAGCTTCCGCAAAAGTCCGGCAAGGGTAATGACGAATATCCCATTCACACAGAAGCAGATCTGACAGACGTCCTTAACAGCAGCCCGGTGTTGATGATGGTGGTGGATCAGGATCGACGGATCGTCAAGGTCAGTTATACCCTTTCGCGCCTTACAGGGCGTTCGCCCGATACCCACAAAGGACTTCGGCCCGGGGAGGCCATGGGGTGTATACACCGCCGGGAGGACCCCAAAGGATGCGGATTCGGTGAGGGGTGTACATTCTGCAGACTCGCCCACACTGTCAATGAAACATTCAACACCGGAGAAGCCTGTTTCAGGAAGCCCGCTGAAATTTCTCTCACAGATGATACCCATCCCAGACGGCACCTCCGGGTAACCACCTCTCTGACAGGCAAATCCGAAAATCAGGTACTGGTCTTCATCGAAGATGTTACCGAGCAGTCCACCGCGGAAATGGCCCTGAGGGAGCAGAACCTGTTTTTAAACGCTTTGGTGGACACCATTTCCAATCCCATCTTTTACAAGGATATACAGGGACGGTATACGGGATGCAACAAAGCCTTTGAAACCTTCACCGGAAAACCCAAGTCCCAGATCATCGGTAAAACCGTATTCGATATGGGTCCCGAAGAAATAGCCGAAAAATATTTTAAAAAAGACGCGGAGCTTTTCCAACACCCCGGCCAACAGCGGTATGAATGGAAATTGCAACGCAGCGACGGCAAGATGCGCGATGTCATCTTTGACAAGGCCACCCTCCACGACACAGAAGGACAGGTCACAGGTCTCGTGGGGGTGGTATCCGACATCACGGAACGCAAACTGGCCGAAGACCTTGTCCGGAATCACTCACAGATGCTTTTGCAGGCCCAGGAAAGGGAGCGGCAGATGATATCCTGTGAACTGCACGACAGCATCGCCCAGGACATGTCCGCATTAAAGCTGTATATCCGGCACCTGGGACACACACCGGAAGCTGCAGATACCTGTAAAAAAATGGCAGCGCTTTTGGACCATACCATAGAGGCAGTCAGAGGAATGGCCTATAACCTGCGTCCGGCGATCTTAGATCACCTGGGTGTCGTCCACGCGCTGAGAACATATTGTGAAGAATTCTCGGAACAGACCGGTATTCAAGTCATCTTCCGGACGGCCGGTGTCCATGAATCCGGGTTGAATCCGGAACTTCAAATCAACCTCTACCGTCTGGTTCTGGAAGGGTTTGCCAATATCCGGAAGCATTCCGGCGCTTCGGATGCTGTGGTCAGCCTCGTGGGTGCCCACCCCATTCTCATCCTGCGCATCAGAGATAACGGCAGCGGATTTAATCCGGATGAAACAAAACGACTGCTGCACAGAGAAAAACGAATGGGGCTGCGCAGTATGAAGGAACGGGTACGTTTACTGGACGGAAAGATGTCCATTAAATCAAAGGCAGACAAAGGGACTGAAATTATCATCACACTACCCCAGAAAAATGAAAAGGAGAATGGCACTGAAGAAACGAATTCTGATTGTGGATGACCACCCCCTGTTTAGGGAAGGCATCAAATCCATCATTCAGGGGGAAGGCACCTATGACGTGGTGGGTGAAGCCGGATCGGCATCAGAGGGTCTGGTACTTGCAAAAAAACTCGGACCGGACCTATCTCTGGTGGACATATCTCTGCCGGACCGAAGCGGGTTTGATCTGATCCGGGAACTTAAAGGGATCCGGGATACCATGCATATCCTTGTACTGAGCATGCATGCCAAGGTGGATTATATCGTCAAGGCTTTCCAGGCCGGGGCCAGCGGGTACCTAACCAAAGAATCCGCCGCAGACATGCTCATCTCCGGTATTGGTCAAACCCTTGAAGGCAAATATTTCATGGACGGTTC
>JAKSBB010000773.1 GCA_022361315.1 Desulfobacterales bacterium | reverse complement strand
GCGGATTTCATCGGAGAAAGCAACTTCTTTGACGCCAGGGTGACCGATACCAACGGAGACCGGATGGATATTGTTGTCGAAGGTGTGGCCATGAGAGTCCGAAACCGAAGGAGATTTTCAGCCGGGCAGGATGTCCAGATCCTTCTGAGACCCGAGGACATGCTCATCCGGCGGGTATCAAATGACTGCGAACACCCGTATTTTCCGGGCCGCGTAGAGGAAATGATATACAAGGGCAACACCGTGGACCTGGTCATCCGGCTGGATTCAGGAAAACGAATTTCCACCACTGAATTTTTTAACGAGGACGCAGAAGAGATATTTTACGCCCAGAACGAAGCGGTGTGCGTATCCTGGATTCAGGGCTGGGAGGTCATATTGCCCAATGAATAGCCCTAAACTTTCACAACTTCTGAACTTCAGGAATACTGCCATTACACTGGTGGTCGTCTGGACCCTGATCTTCATCGTGACCCCTACCCTGATGATTGCGGTGGTCAGTCTCCTCCAGCGGGATGCCGGCACCTTTGTCGTTCCGGTCTTTTCCCTGGAAAGCTACCTGGCCCTAGCAGATCCGATTTACCTGAAAATCTTCGGTAAATCCTTTGTCTATGCAGCCGTAACCACCCTGATTTGCCTCATGGCGGGATTTCCGTTTGCCTTCCTGCTTGCCCGGACCAGAAAACCCTTGCAAAAACCGTTGCTGCTGCTTGTGATCATCCCCTTCTGGACCTCATCCCTGATAAGGACCTACGCCCTTATTATTATCCTTAAAGCCAACGGTATCATCAATACCTGGCTGAGGGCCGCCGGCATCATCAAGATGCCGCTGGAGATTCTCTATACGGATATTGCCGTCTATATCGGCCTGGTGTATACCCTGCTGCCCTTCATGATCTTGCCCTTATTTGCCACCCTGGAAAAACTGGACTTTCGCCTGGTGGAGGCGGCCTATGACCTGGGAGCAAAACCGCTCCAGGTATTCATCCGGGTCATCTTTCCCCTGTCACTGCCGGGGATCATGGCCGGAGCCATCATGGTATTCCTGCCTGCCATGGGCCTGTTTTACGTACCGGATCTTCTCGGGGGAGCCAAATCCATGCTTCTGGGGAACCTGATCAAAAACCAGTTCCTGGTGGCCGGTAACTGGCCCTTCGGCTCGGCAGTGAGTGTACTTCTGACTCTTTTAATGCTGGGGTTGATGGTTGTTTATTTCAAATCCATGAAACGGATGAATACCTCGGTGATGGAGGAGGCATGAAGACCTTGCTTAAAAAATCCTACCTGACCCTGGTTTACCTGTTTCTGTACGTCCCCATTCTGGTGCTGATTGTCTACTCTTTTAACGCCGCCAAGTATGCCACCGTATGGAAAGGGGCAACCCTGAAATGGTACACAAAACTATTTGAAAACCAGATGCTCATGGACGCCATGATAAACTCCATCACGGTGGCAGTGGCCTCCAGTATTGTGGCAACGGCCATCGGTACGCTTGGTGCGCTGGCCTTCTACCGCTATCGGTTTGCCGGCCGCAGGCCTCTATACGCCATGGTATACACCACCATGATGAGCCCGGACATCGTCATGGGCATTTCCCTGCTCTGCCTCTTTATTTTTCTTGGGCTCAAACTTGGCTTTATAACCCTGCTCCTGGCCCATGTGACCTTTTGCCTCCCCTTTGTCATCGTCACCGTGTATGCCAGAATCAGCGGTTTTGATCCGGCTGTCATTGATGCAGCCAAAGATCTGGGGGCTGGGGAATTCCAGATCTTCCGCCGTGTTATCCTCCCCATGACAGCCCCTGCCGTGGTTGCCGGATGGCTCCTGAGTTTCACCCTCTCCCTGGACGATGTCATTGTCAGCTTTTTTGTCACCGGGCCGGATTTCGAAATCCTGCCCTTAAAAATCTATTCCATGGTAAGACTGGGGGTAAAGCCGGAGGTCAATGCCCTTTGCACCCTGATGTTTATATTTACGCTGCTCACAGTGATGGCAGCCCACTTCCTGGTAAAGGAGAAAAACTAAATGAAGAAACTGATACTTTTTCTAATGCTGCTCTTCCCGGCCGCAGCCATGGCTGCCGGCAACACCGTTTACCTTTATAACTGGACCGAATATATGCCGGACCAGGTATTGTCCCGGTTTACAAAAGAAACCGGTATAGAGGTAAAATATGCCACCTATGAGAGCAATGAATCCATGTATGCCAAGGTTAAACTTCTGGATGCCGGCGGCTACGACCTGGTTTTTCCTTCCACCTATTTTGTCCACAAAATGAAAAACGAAGGGCTTCTCAGCCCCATTGACAAGGCAAAGCTGAAAAACGTCAAGCACCTGGACGATACTCTGCTGGACAAGCCCTACGACCCGGGCAACACCTATAGCGTTC
>JAKSBB010000608.1 GCA_022361315.1 Desulfobacterales bacterium | reverse complement strand
AGGGCAGCCAGTTCCGGCGGGCAGGACTCTCCGGCCACGATGATGGTGGAGAGCCCCGCAAGTTTCTCAGGGGACATCACCGTCAGGGCCGTGGGCGGTAGGGTCACATGGGTGACGGCATGACGGTTCAGCATGTTCTCCAGGTTCTCTCCGGGCAGGAGTTCCTCCTTGGTTCCCATACAGAGCGCCGCCCCCGAACAAAAGGCCATGGCAATCTCCGAGATGGAGGCATCAAAACTCATGGAGGCGAACTGGAGTACCCGGGAAGATGAGGTTACACCGAAAAGCCGGATCTGGGCCCGGGCGAGATTGGGCAGCCCTCTGTGGCGGATCATCACCCCCTTGGGTTTTCCTGTGGACCCCGAGGTGTAGATGATATAGGCCAGGTCATCCGGAGTGACCTGGCTGTGAAGATTTGCCCCGTCTTCCAGGTTGATAGCCTCCCGGTCCTTGTCAAGAAAGACCGACTCTGCACCGAATGCGGTCAAGTTATCCAGTAATTTTTCCCGGGTCAGCAACAGGGGGGCGTCCGCATCCCTGAGCATATAGCGAATACGGTCTTCGGGATATTCCGGATCAATGGCAACATAGGTGCCCCCGGCCTTCAGAATACCAAGCAATCCCAGAATCATATCCGGGGAACGTTCCAGGCAGATGGCCACCCGGGTGCCGGGAACCACCCCGCGTTTTTGCAGGTAACGGGCCACCCGGTTTGTCTCTGCGTTTAACTGCCCATAGGTCAGTTGCACGGCACCGGACACCAGGGCGGTTGCATCGGGTGAATCAGCGGCCTGTGCTTCAATGAGCTGGTGCAGACACACATCAGGATAATCCACCGTGGTCTCGTTCCAGGACACAAGCATCTTATGGCGTTCATCCGCCGTCAACAGCGGTAATTGAGAGATTTCCCGGTCCGGATTTTCGACAATGCCTTCCAGCAGGCGTATGAAATGATCCGCCATACGCGCGATGGTTTCCCGCCGATAAAGCCCTGCGTCATATTTGAAAAAGAACTGAAGACGGTCCAGATCCAGCACTTCCAGGGCCAGATTAAAATCTTCTTCCTGCTGGATGTTCAGCATCAGCTCCGCCCTGACGCCTTGTGCCCCATCGGTTTCATGATCCGGGTCCGGGCCACCGCCAAAACGGTCTTCAATCCCCTTGGCCCAGTTTTGAAGCACAAAGCTCGTTTGAAACAGAGGACTGTCACTGTTGTCCGCCCATCCGTTCTCCCGAAGCGCCTTGACGATTTCGGGAAATGGGTAGTCCTGGTGTCTCATTGCGCCCATGGCGGCGGCATGCACCTGGTGCATCAGGTCGGTGAAAGAGGTGTCTTGCGACAAACGGATCCGCACCGGAATCATATTGATAAAATAGCCGATCATGTCTTCAAATTCGGTCCGGCTGCGCCCGGCCATGGGAATACCGGTGATGATATCATTCTGGCCTGAGTACCGGTGCAGCAGAACTTTGTAAGCGGCAAGCAGCACGGTAAAAAGATATACCTTTTTGTCTCCGGCCACCCGGCGGATGTTCCGGGTCAGTCCTGCTGAGATCTCACGCATGACGGTCTCGCAGTGGCCTGACGAAGCCGTATTCCGGGGACCAAAGTCGGCGGGCAGGTTCAATACCGGCAGATCCCCGTATAAGACATCCTGCCAGTAGGCCTTGTGTTCCTGGCCCTCATCACCGGACAGCATGGCCTGCTGCCATGAAACGTATCTGGCAAAAGACGAGGTCACCTCAGGTAACCCGTGGGGGTCACCCGTTATCTCGGCCCGGTAAAGGGCCATCAACTCATCCGCAAACACGGGGAACGAACTGCCGTCAAAGATGATGTGATGCAGGTTGACCAGCAGAATCGACTCGGTATCCGATCGGTGGAAAAGATAGACGCGGAACAGCGGCCCTTTTTCAAGATCAAAGGGGGTACGGACGATTTTTCTCAGGAACGGCTCAATCCGGGATTCCGCCATATGGGCGACGGACTCGGTCCTGAAAAAAAGAGGCGAATCAAAGGCCACGGACTGTCTGGGTTCTCCATCGTCCGTGGTTTTAAATACGGTGCGCAGAATGGTACGGCGTTTGGTGAGCGCGGTAAAGGCCCTTTTCAGCGCCCCGGTGTCGACGTTTCCCCGGAGTTTGAACGCGCAGGGGACGTTATAGGCATGACTGTCCGGTTTCATCCGCTGAAGAAACCACAATCCCTTCTGGCCCGATGACAGCGGATAATACACCGCTTTCCGCTTTTTCTTCTTCATCAGCGCTTTGAGCATCGCCTGCTTCTGGGCTCTGCTCATCCGGGAAACATCAACCTTCTGGGCCATTATCAACTCCTGTATTCATATATCCGCACCCTGCCACATGATATCCGGCTTAGATGTGTATGCCTATCCGTTCGTCCAGTTTCAATAGCTCCGCCACCACACGGGGATCGCCATATTCCCTGAGGTGTTCAAAGGGATGCGGTCCTTTTTTCTGGGTGATGATCGCAGGAAACGCAAACAGCGCCAGCAGGTCTTTGGGTGTCAGCCGGTCATAGGCCTGCATCATCTGAGCGAACATGGGGGGACGCTTTTCCGCCGGCAGCGCAATAATATCATCGAAGTTCAACGGAGCAAACTGCCGGTTGAACAGCAGGGTGAACATGGACATCTGCGATTCGTTGGATATGGACGTATGGTGATCCATGCCTGTCAAACCACACCACCTTCGCCATATTTCCGGCATTACCTGGATTTGCAGCGGCCCGCCGAATATTCTGGCATTGTGAAGCAGTAGGGTCAGGTAGGATAAAAAAGATCCGGGAATCAGGGTCTTATCCCGAAGCTTTTCAATAATCTCATCGGCATTGAGTTCAATACGGACATCCTTGCCGGTTAAATGCCTGTCACCGTCGAATCGCAACGGATACTTGGCCTTTCCCGCCACATCATACCAGAACAGGTGGGTCCCCTTATTCGCTTCCTCCCAGCAATAAGGAAGTCCGTCAAAGACATCCAGCAACATCCGCAGCCGTTCCGGTTCAAGGCAGAACTCGGCAATCTCATCCCGACGCGCCAATGACGCTATGATCAATTGGGCAGCCACCTCTTCCAGGGAGAGGTAGATCAGCCCCGGGAAACCGGAATCTTTGCAGAATGCCTGCGCCCAGAGAATGGTGTTAATCCGTCCCATCTGTTCCATAAAGCCCGTTGCCGGCAGCGCATCGTAATCAATCATGCCCCGGAAATCTTCATGAACATCCGCCCAACGCGCCCTGTTGATGGGCGGTGCGGTGTAGATGGAGCACCTCAGGCTTTTTACCGGCACCAGCCGGGTGGATTCCCCCTTCCAGGCAATGGTTGCCGGCTGGGAGGGGTCCTTGAATGAAATGTTGCTGCAGGCCAGCACAATCGTGTAGGGAAGGGAACGGGCCTTCTCCAGATTGGCCGTAAAAATACTGGAATGGAGGAGAAAGCTGTTGGAGTAGCCGAAATGCTCCGCCGTATTAAAAACGGGTTTCTGCGCCAACTGCTCCCGGAGGCCCGCTACGGTATCGGCATCGTAGTTCCTGGACGCCGCGTCTAACACCGCCGCTTTCAGCGGATCGGACAGATCCGTCTGCGAATTGAGGGCAATCCCCGTGATATCACGAAAGGCCATGTCACCGTATTTTTTCAGGAGCACCTCAAAGGAAGGTGCCTCCCGGCAAAGGAAATGGCTGATTTGTTCCAGAATGCTATCCGTCATATTCATCCCCTTTATGATGCCCTGTCGCTGAGCTATACGTAAAAGACGTTAAACCTGAGATTGAAGCCAGCCCAAACCGCCTGACCGGCGGTTCGGGTTGGCGCGTTTGACTACATGTTTTCCGATTCAACAATCGGTGCATAGAGCTGATAAAAGGTTTCTGCGCCCAGAACCGTTGCCTTCACCGGTGTGGGGTCAATGTTCAGGTCAAGCAACTGGGCCGCGTAAGGGGCCCCTTCAAATTCCGGCCAGGGGGCACCGGGATTCCGCTGTGCGGCAAACCGGGTCCAGAAGTCCATCATCCGTACCGACAGACCGTACTCCCGTGGCGTAATCCGTGCCCAGGAATCGGTGTTTCCGCATTCCGGATTGAAGGCGCTGAATGAGCTGAACAGGTAGGGCAGTTCCGCCGTATGGCAGACACATTCCGCACATTGCGGCCGGAGAATGGGCCAGGGGTCGCATGAAGAGACATGGGTAAAATGATAGGCGTATAAGGGCTGGTCCCCGGCAACGGCATCATAGGCGTACTTGAGGTTGGCACTGGTGAACACCATATCCGACAGAATCCGGGTGAACAGCGTATAGTATTTTGTGGGGGTTGCAGGGGGGGCAGGTTTGGGCGGTGACTGCATGAAGCTGCAGTCCGACTCTTTCATGAAGGCCGGATACAGCGCCTTGACCGGTTCAAGAATCCGTTGTGCATTTTTATCCATGAACAGCATGTTGATCAGTGTATCGAACTGATCTTCCGTCATGGCCGTCAAGTCCTTGATACCCGTACTCTGGATCAGGTCCCCCATGATTCCCAATGCAATGAGCGGCCCTTCGTTCCTGTTGATACCGAGAACCACCGGCTTTTCAGGCACATGGTTGGCCGGCTGGGTTTTGAAACCGAAGGTCTGGTCTTCAATGACCGGCTTGAAACAGAAAATACCTTTCAGACCGTAATCCTTCACGGCACCGGCGGTCAGACCGGATCCCACCTTCATCACATCCTTCCATGTCTTTTCCCGCATACAGGCCAGATCTTCACATCCCGCCGCCGCCAGGGCCTTTTTCCCCAGTGTGGCACTTTCCTTTTCGGTGAGATAGGGCAACCCGTAGAGGTTACTCTGCATGATGGCGGCATCAAAATACTCCTGGTCTTTCATCATGAGATGAAACCCGATGGACATGGCACCGGCGCTTTCCCCAAAAATGGTGATGTTATTTGCATCCCCGCCAAAGGCGGCAATATGTTCTTTTACAAACTCGACGGCCAGTCTCTGGTCGCCGATACCGAAGTTGCCGTGGCTGGTATCCGTTCCCCCCTGCCCGTGATGCACCATGAACCCGAGAATGCCCAGGCGGTAGTTAATGGTCACCACAATGACATCTTTCTCTGCGGTAATACTTGCGCCGCTGTTGTAATAGTCGGAGTTGGCACTGCCGGTCATGAAGGCCCCGCCGTGAATAAACACCATGACGGGGAGCTTTGATCCGGGCTTTGCCGTTTCAGGTGCTGCCACCCGGAGATAAAGACAATCCTCCTGGATATTTTTTTCCGGGGAGAACTGAGGACATGCCGGACAGGCGACTGTGGCATCATAGGGGGTGGTTTTGAAGGGTTTTTTCTTCATTGCGGGTTGCCACCGGTTTGCCGGTGTCATGGGTTCGGCATAGGGAATGGCGCTGAAGTGTTGAATTTTTTTGACACTGCCGTCGGGCAGGGTGATCTCCTCGTAACTGCCCTTGATATCGCCCAGGTTTGGAACGCTGACCAAAGGCTGATCACCGGCCCAGGCATTTACAACTCCCGACATCAGTATGGTCATGATCAACACAGACATAAACAATCCAAAGCGTTTCATACACCCTCCTTCTCCAAAGATATTTAATCAAAACGGTTTAATTTAAAATGGTTTCATGTATTTTATTTTCCGCATAAAGGGCCTCGCAGCCCCTGGCGATTTCCTCAAACGAGGTCGGGTCCGTCAGCATGGCCATGTGATTGGGTGAATCCACATCCGTCAGACGGAAATCCGAAATATTTGCTTTCCACAGGTCACAGTTGCCGGCCCGCTCTTTTGAGATTTGGGCTTTTGAGGCCTGATCCCTGTTTTCAAAAGAAAAATAAGGCGCCAGATTTCCGAACATATCTCCGCTCTTATCACGGAAAAACCGGCAGGTCACGGCATCAGGTTCGGGCAGGGGACGAACCGTAAAATGTTCCTCACGGCTTTTTTCTATGGCCGCTGCAATCCCCCGGATCTGGACAGCCGCCTTTTCCCCGGTTTTAAATACGGCAAGGGTTTTCGGGTGCTCGCTGATGGCGGTCATAAACTGATCGTCTGCCAGCTCCGTATCCAGTTCACTGCGATGGATCATGATCTCATCCGGACGGCGCCTACCAGAGAAGGTGGATTCAATGAGGACGGCATTCACCGCCTGTAGCATGGCCTCTTTCCTGTTGAATGTCCCGGGCGTGCCTTCAGGATCCGATTCCGGGGGAACCAGTGAATCAAGCATAACGATAGATGCCACGGATTCACCCATCGCCTGCAGCTGGCGGGTCATCTCATAGGCCACCTTCCCCCCGTAGGAATATCCCCCAAGGTGATACGGGCCTTCCGGCTGAACAGCCCTGATGATGCGCAGGTAATAGGCCGCCTTCCTGCGAACGCCTTCAAGGGGCGCCCGGTCCGTCATCCACCCCCGGGCCTGGATACCGTAAAACGGCTTTTGAATTCTCCGGGCCAGTTTTACATAGGCCCCGACCCCGCCCAGGCCCCCGTGGATCCAGAACACCGGCACCCCGGTGGTGCCTTTGTTCAGGTAAACCAACTCCGGGAACTGGGGAAGGGCCTTGTGGATGAACGCCTGTTTCCGGCCCTGCGTCCCATGGATTAATTTGTGCAGGGCGGTACTGACATCATCTGTGACACGCCGGATGGTATCTTCTTTGTGGATCTTACTGCAGTAGGACACAGCCAACTGAAGCCGGCCGTTGATGACTCCGCCGCCGATGTCGATCATATTCTGCCGCGTTCTGCGGGGGCTTTCGGAAAAGCCGAGCTTTTCAAATGCCACATCCCCCGCCACAAAGGTTTCGTCCACCTGGCCGAAATAATTAAAGATCACCTGGGGAGACGGCAGGGCCGTAAGCGTCTCCCGGATATCAGGATCGGAAGCCATATAGCGCAACACCCCATACCCCATACCGCGGTTGGGAATGGCATCCACCTGTTCCCGGACGGCGGCAACTGTCTCCGGGAGCCCCTGCGCCCCATCCATTTTAAGCAATACTGGGAAAAAACTGGTGAACCAGCCCATGGTTTTTGACAGGTCGATATCCCCGAACAGATTCTCTCCTTGGTCTTTTCCGGGGTTTTCGTCCAGCTCTTCTCTTCCGTGGCCCTCAAGTCCGATCAGGGCCTGTGGCTGCCCCGTCCATCTGCAGATCGCCCTGAAAAGCGCTGCTAAAAGCAGGACATCTGTCCGGGCCCCGTAAACATCCGGCGCCTTGTGAAGAAGAATATGGGTATCCGCTTCCGACAGGTT
>JAKSBB010000317.1 GCA_022361315.1 Desulfobacterales bacterium | reverse complement strand
CAGGTTGACCCGCAAATTGCCGGTGAATGTCAAAGTTGCTGACGCCGCCGGGATTTCCCTGGATGCATTAGACGCGTATATGAAACGTCGCGGTATATTGGGCTATCTGGATAACATTTGTACGGCAGGTACCCGCGCGGCCAAAATTATTGACAACATGCTCAGTTTTTCCAGGAAAAGCGATCGCTCAAAACGCCGCTGCAATGTGGTGTCTCTGATTGAAAATTCACTTGAACTGGCGGTAAATGATTATGACCTCAAGAAAACGTATGATTTCAAACGGATCGATATCATCAGGGAGTTTTACGCAGAGGATCTTGAGATCAACTGTGAGGAAAGTAAGATTCAGCAGGCCCTGTTCAACATGTTAAAGAACGCTGCCCAGGCCATGAAGACGGGTGATGACAAAGCGTTTCAGCCGAAGATCATCCTGCGTTTATTCCGATCCTCGGATCAAGGGGACCGGGCCTGCATTGAGGTGGAAGACAACGGACCCGGGATGGACACCCAGACACGGGAGAAGATCTTTGAACCTTTTTTCACCACAAAAGAGGTGGGTCTGGGTACAGGACTGGGGCTGTCCGTCACCTATTTTATTATTGTGGATGACCACAGCGGAGAGATGGAAGTGGAGTCTGCCGCCGGTCAGGGGTGCAAATTCATCATCCGGTTGCCCTTAGAGTGAAATATAATCTTCGGGCAGGGTTTTCCATTCCATCCCGTGGAAGGCGCTTTTTAAATGGATGCTCATGACCTTTTCCGCCTTTGCCGTATCGTGGGTTTTCAGGGCGTCCACCACCTGCCGGTGTTCGTGGTGTGAGGGGTTGAAGGGCATGGTGTAGAAGGGATCGTAAAGAATCAGGTAGATCTTGGTACGGTTCAGGAGTTCCTCGATATACCGGATCAGCACTTTGTTGTCAGACGCACGGGCAATGGTCAGGTGGATGGCGTCGTTGACCCGGTAATATTCTTCAATATCACGGGCTTCAAATATCTGGAGCTCCTCCGCCAGGTATTTTTCGAGACGGTCGATCTGCTTCGTCTTGATGTTGGCGGCGGCCAGGCCTGCGGCGGCACCCTCCAGTTGCTGGCGGACAAAAAAAGTCTCTTTGATCTCCTCTTCTGTGGGTTCGATCACGCAGACCCCTTTGTTCTGCTCATAGGTGGCAAAGCCTTCGTAGGCCAGACGCCGGATGGCTGCCCGGATGGGGGTGCGGCTGACCTTAAGCTGCTTTGCCAGGGCGGTTTCAACAAGCTTGGTCCCCTGCTTGATATAGCGTTTGATAATGGCGTTTTTCAGCTTTTGGTAAACAATTTCCTCATTGTTTTTTTCCATGGTATAGTCCCCTGATCCACCCGTTTTCCGGCTGCGTTGCCAATTGGTATACGGGCATTGTATACCATAGGTGGGTGATAAATTCCAAGTCAGTAATTTCATGGGTTAAACCCGTTAGGAGGTGTTATGACGTATAAAATACTCGGCATATCAGGAAGCCCCGTAAAACAGGGAAACACAGACACTTTTCTGACCTCAATACTGGAATATGCCGGCAGGGACGGCCATGCCACGGAAATAGTCCGGTTGGGGGATTTGACGATCAAGCATTGCATCCACTGTAACTTCTGTCTGGCAAAACAGAAGCCGGGCAAGTACTGTGCGCTGAAGGACGATGCACAACCCATCTATGACAAGCTGGAGACGGCAGACATTATCGTTCTGGGGAGTCCGGTCTACTTCATGCGCACAAGCGGAATGATGGCCACCTTTATCGACCGTCTCCGGGTATTTATTTTCGGCAATATCGCAGGGGGCAAACTCAAAAACAAAATCGGGGTCAGTGCAGGCGTGTCATGGCTGCGCCACGGAGGCATGGAAACCACACACCTCTCCCATATCTGCGCGTTTATGACCCTTGATATGATCCCTGCGACCACCCACGCCTCCATCAGTCCCCTGGGCGCCTCCGCCGTAAGCAGCAGGCATGGACAAGGAGTTTTCGACCCCAAGGTCCGTTTGGGTGCGGACCAGGACCACGCCGGCCGGGAATCTGCCAAAGCAGTGCTCTCCCGGGCCCTGGAACTGGCCGGGCTCATTCACAGGGAATAAGGACGGGTTAACATCAAAAAGGGGCGGCCGCCATTGGCGTCACAGGCGGGGGTGCCGGCGGTTT
>JAKSBB010000430.1 GCA_022361315.1 Desulfobacterales bacterium | reverse complement strand
GAGACCATCAATGAAATCCCTGAGCCCCAGAACACTCACAGACCAAACCGTCCGGATACCGGGATCCAAGATTATTTCCCACCGGATGATGATCTGTGCCGCCCTTGCCGAGGGTAAATCCGTCATCCACAATGCATTAAAAAGCGAAGACCTCTCTCTGACCTGCCGGACCCTCTCCTATATGGGCGCCCAAATAGATGAAGTCTCCGAGGCCGTCACAGAAGTCACCGGGTTTGCCGGAAAGCCTCACCCTTACGCAGATCCCATATATCTTGGCAACTCCGGAACCTCCATGCGGCTTTTGGCCGGTATTGCCGCTTTAGGGCAGACCCCATACACCCTGACCGGTGATGAACGGATGTGCCAGCGCCCCATGAACGAACTCCTGGATGCCCTGTCCCGGTTAGAGATTTCCGCCTACTCCCAGAACGAGGCAGGTACCCCGCCGGTGGTCATTCAGGGGGGCAATCGCAATGGGGGAAGCACCGTTCTGGACTGTTCCAAGTCCAGCCAGTACCTGTCCGCACTTCTTATGGCAGGGGCGTTGTTCGACCAGGGACTTGAAATCGAACTCACCGGTCCGCCGGTCTCCGTACCCTATATCAACCTGACCCTTGATGTGATGAAGCAATACAATGTATCCGCCGAGCGTATCTCAGATACCCGCTACCGGGTGGCCGGTAATCAGTCCTACGAATCAGGCAACCGGATCGTTGAACCCGACCTCTCCAATGCCGGATACTTCTGGGCAGCCGGTGCTGTTACCGGACGAAAGATCGGTGTGGATAACATCCAGTCTGATTCGCTGCAGGGCGACCTGAACCAGATCAATATCCTGGAACAGATGGGCTGCCGGGTTGAGCGAGACGGACAGGTGATATCGGTCCGGGGCGGTGATCTGAAAGGGGTGGATGTGGACATGTCCGACACCCCGGATGCCGTGCCTGCCATTGCGGTAACCGCAGCCTTTGCAAAGGGAACCACCCGGATCCGGAACATTGCCCATCTCAGGGTCAAGGAGTGCGACCGGATTGACGCCGTCTGTACCCAGCTTGAAAAAATGGGGATCCGGGTGGCCCAGGGGGATGACTGGATGGAAGTTACGGGCGGCACACCAAAGGGCGCATTCATCTCCACCTTCAACGACCACAGGATTGCCATGTCATTTTCCGTGGCCGGCCTCAGGGTGGCGGGTATGGAGATAGAGAACCCCTCATGTGTACAAAAATCATTTCCCACCTTCTGGGAGGTTTACGACAGCATGAAGGAAGCCGAGTAATGGTGGGCGAACCTATATTCCTGATCGGCTACCGGTGTACCGGTAAGACCACCACGGGTAAACACATTGCCAGGATACTGGGCCGTCCGTTCATGGACACGGACCGCCAGCTTGAAGCAGACGCCGGAACGACCATTACCCGAATGGTGGAAACACAGGGTTGGGACTATTTCAGAAGCGAGGAAACCCGCACGTTACAGAAACTTGATCTGTCAAATGCGCCGGTGGTGGCAACCGGCGGTGGCATTATCCTGGCCGAAGAAAACCGCGACTTTATAAAAAAAAATGGCCTTGTGGCCTGGTTGACTGCTGATCCGGCCACCATTTTAGAACGGCTTGGCTCTGACGCTGCCACAGCAGACTCAAGACCAGGACTCACTGAAGACAACAGCCTTGAAGAAGAAACAAAAGATATGCTGCAGATGAGAGAACCCCTGTACCGGGAACTTGCATCCCTCATTATCAATACGGCGGACCATGCCCCAGAGGCAGCCGCCCAACTCATTATAAGGAAACTTGCAAAGGAAACTCAGAGATGAACGGATCAAGTTTTGGAAAAGCCTTTCAAATAACAACCTTTGGTGAATCACACGGTAAGGCGTTGGGGGTGGTCATCCAGGGATGCCCTGCAGGTATCGCCATTGACGAGGCAACGATTCAAAAAGCGCTGGATAAACGGAAACCCGGTTCAGGCCCCGCATCCACCAAACGCAAAGAACCGGATACCCCCCAGATCCTCTCGGGCACCTTTGAGGGGAGAACCACGGGTACCCCCATCATGATCCTCATTGCAAATAAGGATGCGAAATCCAGGTCCTATGCAGACATTGCAGATGTGTTCAGACCGGGACACGGGGACTTTACCTATCTGAAAAAATATGGCATCAGGGATTACAGGGGCGGGGGCAGGGCATCCGCCAGGGAAACGGCAGCCAGGGTAGCCGCCGGGGCGGTTGCCCAGATGGTTCTTGATCCCCACGCGGTTTCCATTGAAAGCCACACATTGGCCCTGGGTGGTGTGCATGCCACAACATTTGACCGAAGCGTTATTGATGAGAACCCGTTTCGCACGGCAGATCAAGAAGCCGCCAAAGCCATGGCGAAGCGGGTGGATCAGGTCAAGGCAGAAGGGGACTCTCTGGGGGGGATTGTTGAAATCCGGGCCACCAACGTACCGCCGGGACTGGGAGATCCCGTCTTTGACAAACTGGACGGAGAAATCGCCAAGGCTATGATGAGCATCGGGGCCGTCAAAGCCGTGGAAATCGGTGCGGGGGTTGAGGCAGCCGAACTGAAAGGATCGGAGAACAACGATGCCATGACATTGGAGGGCTTTCAATCCAACAATGCCGGCGGTATTCTGGCAGGTATCTCCAACGGCGAAGATATAGTTGTCCGGGTCCATGTAAAACCGATTCCCTCGATTCTGAAATCCCAGGAGACCCTGAAGGAAAGCGGTGAAACCACCACCATATCCACCAAGGGCAGGCATGATATCTGCGCCATCCCGCGGGTCAACAAGGTCTGCGAAGCCATGCTTGCCCTGGTACTGGCAGATCATCTGCTACGACAGCAGTGCCAGGTACAATAAAGATAGATTGTGGTGATTGAACAGGAAGGAAAACACCTGTGCCGGCGCGGGGCCGGCACAGGTGTTCTTTATTATCTTTTTACATCATCATCTCTTATACATCACCTCAGGGGCTATTTCTTAACAATATCCCCTTCAAGTTTGTCGGCAATATCAAGGGCGGAATTCAGGGAATCGTTGATCATGAAAAGCTGAATTTTCAAAGTTTTCAACGATGCGGCCGTTGCTGAAATTTTGTCTTCTGACGAGAGCAGTTTGGACATGGCAGTGGCCTTTTTGGAAAACTCGGTCAGGCGCTCACTGAAGTTGACGATCTCCGCTGCCCAGTTGTCACGCTCCTCTCTGGTGAGTTCGATGTTGGCATTGGGGGTTCCGTTGATGAGATGATCGATCTGGTAGTCCTCAGGGTTCGCTATGATTTCATACATGGTACTCTCCTTTGATCAGTGGTTGGTCCGAGTTCGAACATTAATCGTGGAATATGGATCAAGGATAAGAGGGGCGCCGTGAATAGTCAAGCTTAGGCGCTGAAAACATTATAGATTCAGAACTTCACCAAAAGAAAAACCCCACGCATGCCGTATGCCGTGGGGTTTAACCGTTTTTTAATAAAATCTCCGGATTGAATTGCGGCTCATTGACCGCTGTCCGCCACCAGATGGGGCATAATATCCCCCTGCGTATAGATAATCTTCAAAATAGCCAGATAGTAGGTGTATTCGGCGTTGGACATCCGGCGTTCAGCATCCACCAGCAGGCTGTTGGCATCCATGATGTCCACGGAATCTGCCATACCGTATTTGAACTGCATCTGTACCGCCGTATAGTTTTCCTGGGCAGACTTGACCTCATCCGCCAGGTTGATCAGGGCATTTTTTGCGGTTTCATACTCAAGATAGGCTTCCTTGGACTGCAGGGTAATGGCTTTTTCTTCACTGGCCAGAGCCAGCTTTGCCTTTCTGACGTCTGCCAGGGCCTGACGGACTTCGGCCTTGCGGAGTCCTCCGTCGTAAAGGGTGAAGGTCAGTTCCGCCTGGATGTACAGATCCTCCGTATCAAACTTCACCTCGCTGCCGCTGCTGTCATAGGCGTAGGTCCGCTCCCGGTACCCGCCTTCGAAATCCAAGCTGGGCCAGTAGTCGCCTTTTTCATACCGAACGGTTTTTTCCGCAATTTCGATGGACTTTTTGGCCTCTTTGATCTCGTACCTGTTCTTCAGGGCCCTTTCACGGATTTCAGGCTCTGTGATGGTAAACCCTTCCTGGCGGTCAATGTCATCCGCAGACACCGTAAACACATCTTCGATCCCGGCCAGTCTGACGATGTTGGCCTTGGCCGTGTCCACATGATTTACAGCTATAATCTGATCGGTTTTGGCCCGGGATAATTCCGCCTCGGCCCGGTACAGATCCGTTTTGGTGACATTGCCGACACTCAATTTTTCACTTACAGAATTTCTATGGGCGGTTAATCGCTCCACATCAGCATCCGCCACTTCCACCAGCCGTTTGTTGCTCAATGTCTGAATATAGGCCTG
>JAKSBB010000287.1 GCA_022361315.1 Desulfobacterales bacterium | reverse complement strand
GTGTGTGATGTAGTGGTTGAAGATCGCGTTGATCGCGGGCAGGTCGCCGGCGACGGCGCGACGGAGGATCGGGGCGGGCTGGGTCATCCGGTGGCCACGCTGACACCCACGACGGCGATGCCGGCCTTGTCGGCCTCGGCGAGGAAGTCGGGCTTGTCGATCAGGATGGTCTTACCGGCCTCGACGGCGAGACAGCCGGCGCCGGCGTTCTTGAGGTTTTCAATGGTGCGCGGGCCGACGGTGGGCACATCGAACCGCATGTCCTGGTTGGGCTTGGCGAGCTTGACGAGCGCCCACTTGCCACGTTTACAGAGCGATCCGGCGCGGGCGATCATCTCATCGGTGCCCTCGATGGCTTCGACGGCGATGATGTCGCGGTCGCTGACGGCCACGGCCTGGCCGACATCCAGGTCGCCCATACGCTGCACGATGGGCAGGGCGAAATCGATGTCCATCTGCTGGGCGGCCGAGGGTTGGGTCTTGGTCATCACGCCCGCGTCGGCGAGCAGGTCGGGGATGTAGCGGGTTGAATCGATCATGGTGATGCCGTCTCGTGAGAACTCATCGGCCACGGCCGTGAGCATGCTGTCGGCCCGCTTGTCGTGGCGGGTCGAGATGAACCATACCTTACCGCCGCGCCAGTCGGGGATGTAGCGGAACCAGCGGAACGGCTCGTACATCTGGGCCTTCTGGATCTTACCGACCATGACCATCTCCCGGCAGCCGAACTTCCGCAGGACGCGGATCCATCGGCCGAGCTGGATGATGCCGGCGGTGCGGAACTCGTCGCAGAGATCGGGCAGAGTCTGGTCGAAGTGCCCCTTGATACCAACGCAGGCGACGCGTCGACCTGCGGCGCGGATGCCCATGGCGGTGGCAACGGGGAGGTGGCCTCCGGCGGCGAGCAGACCGATCGGGGGTGCGGAGATGGCGTCGACGTGGGGGGTGTCCATGGGAGAGGCATTTTACCGGAGGGTGCCACCGGACGTCTAAGAGGGGGATTGGCGCAAGAAAAACGCCGCCCGAAGGCGGCGTGGCGTT
>JAKSBB010000370.1 GCA_022361315.1 Desulfobacterales bacterium | reverse complement strand
GATAATGTGGCAGTACCGGCTGTACTGTTCACCCATCCGGAAATCGCCTGGACAGGTTTGACCGAAGCTGATGCAAAGAAACAGGGTATTGCTTTTAAAGCGGGGAAATTTCCTCTCACTGCCCTGGGCCGGGCCAGGAGCACAGGCAAAACAGACGGTTTTGTTAAGGTGCTTGCCGAACCGGATTCCGATGTGATTCTCGGTGTCGGGATTGTCGGGGAGCATGCCTCGGAACTCGTGGCCGAAGCCACTTTGGCCATAGAGATGGGGGCCACCCTGGAAGATCTGATCGTCACCATTCATCCCCATCCCACCTTTTCTGAGTCTCTGATGGAGGCGGCGGAGATGGCCTCTCACGGGTCTGTTCATATGATGAAGGCATCGTCATGACCGGTAAAATTCAGCACATGGGTGGGAATGCAGACGTTCTTACCTTTGACTATGACCGGGAATTGCTGGCCAGGGTAAAGGCCACGGGTGCTGCAGATGTCAATATTTATCCCTTTGACAGGGAGGCGGTGGTGGCCGGCCGAGGCAGCCGCCTGGAGAGGGAAATTCATCTGGACCGGGTGCGGGCGGACGGTGTCCCGGTGTGCCGCCGCATGGGGGGCGGGTGTTCGGTTTTCCTCGACCCGGGGAATCTTATTGTATCCATCGCCTTCCCGGCCGAAGGCTTCGGGGGGATCCAGACGCTGTTTGACCGGTGCTCGGACTGGCTGATCCGGGGCTTTTCAGATATCAGTGTCGACGGCGTTTATCAGGACGGTATTTCTGATCTTGTAATAAGAGATCCTAAACTTGGAGATCGGAAGGTCGCGGGATCATGCTTTTATCGAACCAAGGGGCTTGCCTATTATTCTGCGGCCATCCTTGTGACCCCGGAGCTGACAAAGATGGACGCTTACTTGCGTCATCCCCCCCGGGAGCCTGAATACAGGAAAGGGCGGTGCCATTCCGATTTTGTGGCCGGTTTGAACCGGTTTTATCCCGGGATTACCGTAAATACCCTTGCCCAATTGTTTGCGGGGCGGCTCGATCCGTCTGCCATGGATGCGGCAGCGTGAAAGCCCCTGATCCTAACAGGAAATCCCACTGATATTTCCAGGTGGCATCAGGAATCAGCAGAATCCGTAGATTTTTCCTTAATCCATTGATCCGCGATCCACTGCTCCGCTTTTTTATCCAGCGTCTTCCGGGTATTTTTCCCGAGGGTCACGGCTACCTGGTGCTGTCTGGCCTCGATGGACGGCCTGAGATCATCGGAGGCATTGCGGGCCGCCACGGCCAGCCAGAAATAGGCCTGGGCCGTGTCTTTTTTTACGCCCTTGCCGGTTTGATAAAGTGTGGCAAGATGATATTGGGCCTTGAGATGATTGAGTCCCGCCGCTTTTTTGATCATCCGGATGCCCCGTTCCGGATCCTGCTTGTAGCCGGCGCCTTCCAGCAGATAGAGGCCGGTGCCGAAAATTTTTCCCGGTGAGCCGCTCTGTTCAAGCCGGTTCAGCTTTGATTCAATGAAGTTTGATTTGGCGGCCAGGGCCTGCGCCGTCACCCCGGTTTTCTCCAGGTGTGTCATGAATTTGACCAGCAGCTTTCTTAAGGCGGGTACATCCGGGTTCAGACGTTCGTAGAGGGATATCTTGTCCGGCCAGGTCTTTCTAACGTAGTTCAGAAAAGCAGTGCAATGACCGGCCTTGGTTTTGTAGCCGCCCAACTGCTTGCGGAACTGGATCATTTTCCGACTGGATTTATCCAGACCGAAGTGTTGGTAGGCCTGCTCTTCCAACAACCAGGCATCGCATTCCAGCTCGTTGGACCGGGCAGTATCCGTCAGTCCCTTGAGGTATTGAGCCCCGTGTCCCACAAGCTCATGGACCAGGATGGCGGCCAGTTCGTTCGTGGGCCATTTTATGCCGTGGCGGGAGATCAGTACGGGCAGCGGTTTGGTTGTAATGTCCACCTGGTCGTCCAGATAATATGGGAGAAAGAGGGCCACATGAACCTTGGCCAGATCCTGTTGTCTGTTCGGATAGTTGGGGTTATATATGATATGCACATCGCCCGCAGCTTTAATCCGGTCCAGTTCCCTGGAAAGACCCCTGGCATCTTTATAGATCAGGTCAATGGCATCTTTAATTTTTTTGACGGCAGGATCGGCTTTGACCAGACCGACATCAAAGGTGCGGTCGGGATTCACGGGGACCGTTTCGATGCGCATGCCCCTGTAGGATATACTTTCCGGAGCGGTCTGGGCCAAACTCATCCCCGGCAGCAGACATGCAAGAACAAGTATGATGATGCAACCGCAACGGGTCATTCGATTTTGAATATTAGGAATCATATCGGTCCTGTTTCTTACTTTTTTCAGTCCGGCAACAGGTACCAGAATACCGGCTGATTCTCAAGGGAGGTCATCCCGGTGTGACGTTTCGTTTACATTGGATCCCTGTAAAAAATTAAAATAAGTATGAATTTTGCGGATACAATACCTGAGTCCCACCGTTTTTTTCAATGGCCGTCTGTGCCATTGCTCTTGTATGGCCTTCGGCAAATCAACAGGGTCCATTTGGATATTCTGAATCCTTTTTTTTGCCGCCCTCTGGTATCTTAACTCAAAAACAGGTATGTAATACGTTTTAACCCAAAAGCTTCGGTTCGATAGCTTTTAGTCTAAATATCCACAGGCTTCCGGAGGAAGGAAAAATGAAAAAAGTAGCAATGGTCGGCTGGCGGGGCATGGTAGGGTCCGTGCTCATGGAAAGAATGATGGCGGAAAATGATTTTGAAAAGTTTACCCCGGTATTCTTTACCACCTCCCAGGCCGGTCAGAAGGCACCGGATGTGGGCAAGGACGTGCCTGCCCTCATTGATGCCCACGATATCGATACCCTGATGGAAATGGATATTGTGCTCTCCTGCCAGGGGGGATCCTATACGGAAGCCGTCCGGCCTAAACTTGCCGAGCGTGGCTGGAAAGGCTATTGGATTGACGCGGCGTCCACCCTCAGAATGGATGATCAGAGCATCATCGTTCTGGATCCGGTGAATCTGGATGTCATCGAAGAGGGGCTGGCCAGGGGAATCAAGAACTATATCGGCGGCAACTGCACGGTTTCATTAATGCTCATGGCCCTGGGCGGGCTTTTTCAGAATGACATGGTGGAATGGCTGACGTCCATGACCTACCAGGCGGCCTCCGGTGCCGGTGCCAAAAATATGGAAGAACTGGTGGCACAAATGAGAGCTCTTGGAGACAATGCCGCACCGATCATTGATGATCCGGCTTCTGCCATTCTGGATCTTGACCGGAAGGTCACCGATACCCTCCGTTCGGCTGATTTCCCCACAGACAATTGGGGCGTGCCCCTGGGGGCGAGCCTGATCCCCTGGATCGACCGGGCCATGGACAACGGTCAGACCCGGGAAGAGTGGAAAGGATTTGTTGAGACCAACAAAATTCTGGGCCGCTCGGACAACCCCGTACCCATAGACGGGCAATGCGTCCGCATCGGCGCCATGCGCTGCCATTCCCAGGCCTTCACCATCAAGCTGAAACAGAATGTGCCCCTGGATGAAATCAACGATGTGCTGGCCAAAAATAATGACTGGGTCAAAGTGATTCCCAATACCAAGGAAGAAACAGTTCAGGAACTGACCCCGGCAAAGGTCACCGGTACCCTGTCCGTTCCGGTGGGGCGTATCCGGAAGATGAATCTCGGCGATGAATACCTGACGGCGTTTTCCGTGGGTGACCAATTGCTCTGGGGGGCTGCGGAGCCCCTGCGCCGGATATTAAATATTATTCTTTAGCCAAGACGCAAATTTTATTTAGCCCATCATCCCCCTGTCGGTCCACCGGCAGGGGGATGATGTGTTTTGCGAACTTTCTATGAATCGGATCAGAAGGGCCAGGCCAGGGGAATCAGTATAGCGGCCATTACCACCACCAT
>JAKSBB010000736.1 GCA_022361315.1 Desulfobacterales bacterium | reverse complement strand
CTGTAGTTGATCAGGATGACGTTGGCATCCACCTTGGCCAGGTAAGGTTCGATATTCCAGGAAATCTCTTCGGCATTGCCGCCGAAATAAAACAGAACGGGCAGGTTTTTCATATCCTTTTGAATCATCCAGCCCCGGAGGGTGATCTTTTCAGCCACCTCCAGGGAAAGGGGCGCTACCGCAGGGCCCAGTTCAGCCAGCCGCTCTTCCCGCCCCGGGTCCATGGGGGCGGGATAATACAATAGTTTCCGGGAGACAACCCCGCATCCCAACACCAATACAACGGAAATCAAGATCAACCACAGCAACAATTTCATTTTATCTCCTCCCATTCCCCTTTTTAAAATGACATGCCCTGTTTGTACCTATCCTATTTTTGAACGGATTGCATCCCTTAGTTTGCGCTTAACAAGCGGGTTCCCGATCATCCTATTTTTGAATGGATTGCATCCCTTAGTTTGCGCTTGACAAGCGGGTTCCCGATCACTACCCATTTAGAAAGTATTTTGACCCACACCTTAACAAAGGAGGGGCCATGGCTCACGCACCTGATTTGAAAAGAACGGATGTTCCCGCAGCGGACTGCTGGGATCTTTCCCCGCTGTTTACCTCCCGGGAGGGGTGGGAAACCCTGTACAAGACCCTGGAGGAGAAACTGCCGGAATATGAACGGTTTAAGGGTCGTATCGCTGAGACCTTTGAAGACTTCAGGGAGAGTATCGTTTTTGACCATGCCATCGCCCGGGATCTTGAAAAACTCTATACCTATGCCCATCTGATGAACGACCAGGATAAAACAGATACGGCTGCGGACGAACTTTACCAGCGGGCCGTCAACCTGTATACCCGGATCGCGGATGTCTCCAGCTTCATCGTCCCCGAAATCCAGGCCCTTTCCCAGGAGACCCTGGCAGACTACCGGAACAGGGATGAGATGGCGGAATATCGGTTCTACCTTGATAAACTCATCCGGAAAATTCCCCACACCCGGAACGCCGCCGAAGAGCAGTTGCTTGCCATGGCCGGGGAAAGCCTGGGCGCCCCGCGGCAGATCTTTGGGCAGCTGGACAACGCAGACCTGAACTTCGGGGAATTGACCAATGAAAAGGGGGAAACCCTTCCCCTCACCCACGGCAACTTCGTCAGCTTCCTTACCAAAAAAGACCGGAAACTCCGGGAATCCGCATTCCGCCAATATTATAAGGTCTATGATGCCCACAAACACAGCATCTCGGCCACCCTGGCGGCCTCTGTGAAAAAGGATCTTTTCCTGGCACGGGCACGACGCTTTGACACGGCCCGGCAGGCCGCCCTGTTCACCGACGATGTGGCCCCGGCAGTCTACGACAACCTGATCCAAAGCGTTAAGGCCGGCCTTGATCCCCTCTACCGGTATCTGGACTTTCGTAAAAAAGCCCTGGGGCTCACCGATCTTCACGTCTATGACACCTATATCCCGGTGGTGCCGGATGTGGACTTCCATATGGATTACGACGAAGCCGTTGCCACCTGTCTTGAAGCGCTGCGCCCCCTGGGAGAGGACTACTGCCGGATTCTTAAAAAAGGGCTGACCACCGGCGGCTGGGTGGATCGCTACGAAAACAAGGGAAAGCGGAGCGGTGCTTACTCATCGGGCTGCTATGACTCACCGCCTTACATCCTGCTCAACTACGACGGGAACACCATCAACAGCCTGTTCACCCTGATCCATGAGGCGGGCCACTCCATGCATTCCTACTATTCCAAGGAAGCCCAGCCCTACACCAGCCACAACTACACCATCTTCGTGGCAGAGGTGGCCTCCACCCTCAACGAGACCCTTCTGGGGCGCCACCTGCTTAAAAAGTATGCGGATGATCCTAAAATGAAGGCCTATATCCTCAACAGAGAAATCGACAATATCAGGGGCACCTTTTTCAGACAGACCATGTTTGCCGAGTTCGAACATATCATCCACGGCCTTGCCGCCGATAACCAGGCGCTGACCCTGGACACCTTCACCTCAACCTACACCGATCTTTTGAAAACCTATTTCGGCGACCGGATGATTCTGGACGACGAGCTGGCCCTGGAATGCCTGCGTATCCCCCATTTCTACTCCGCCTTCTACGTTTACAAATACGCCACCGGCCTGGCCGCAGCCCTGGCCATTGCCGGCCGCATCACGGAGAAAGGCCAAGACGCCGTGGACGACTATCTCGCATTCCTGAAGCTTGGGGGCAGCATGTTCCCCATTGACGAACTGAAGATCGCCGGGGTGGATATGGCCTCGCCGGATGCCGTGAATGCCACCGTCACCCATTTTGAACGCCGCGTCAGCGATCTGGAATCGGTATGGACATCAATTTAAGCACTGTAACGCTGAACCCCATCGGGGAAATCCGGTCCTGCTTCAAAGAAAAATTCGGCATTCCCCGGCAGCCCAATCTGGTGAAGGATGCGCCGGGAGAACTCGTGTTTTACCCGGCCTTTGCCAGGGAGGAAGCAGTCCGGTTCCTTGAAGGATTTTCCCACGTCTGGATTATCTTTCTCTTCCACAAGGCCAATGCATCAACACCCGGCGATTGGTCCCCGATGGTCCGCCCCCCACGTCTGGGGGGCAATAAAAAGGTGGGGGTATTCGCCTCCCGCTCCCCCTTCAGACCCAACCCCATAGGCATGTCCTGCGTGGCACTGGAATCGGTGGAGATATCGGAAAACGGGCCGGTCCTCCATTTATCCGGGGTGGATATCCTGGATCGTACGCCTGTGCTGGACATTAAACCCTATGTCCCCTACTCTGATATTCTTCCCGATGCCAGGGACGGTTTTGCCCAAGGTGCCCCCGAACCCGGATTGAGCGTATCCTTTTCCCAAAGCGCTGCGGCACAAATTTCGAAGCGAGCCGGCGACATTCCCAACCTTGAAGCCGTCATCCGGGGTATTCTGGAGAATGATCCCCGTCCCGCATATACCACCAACACTTCAGCGGACCGAATTTACGGTATCCGTCTGTACGACATGGATATCAAGTGGCAGGTGTCCGGCACCCGGGTGACCGTCATCTCGGCGGAGAAGGTATAGCCGCATTGTGTTACAAATTCGCCCCTATTTGGGTTGTTCCAGCACAAGGAACCGGGGTTTAAACCCGAAGGTTTCGTAGAAGTCCAGGGCCTGCTCATTGCCCTGGGCCACGGAAATGCGGACCTTTGCGCAT
>JAKSBB010000421.1 GCA_022361315.1 Desulfobacterales bacterium | reverse complement strand
CGACGAGCCCCCGGCCATGGCCATGGAGAGGATGTTGACGGCCAGGCCGCTTTTGGCCCCTTCCATGATGATTTCACAGGTATCCTGGACCAGCCGCAGGGGGCTGACCGGACAGGTGATAAAGGAGAGGATGGGCCGTTCTTTGAGCTTGTCCACGCCTCCCACAACAGCGCCTGCCATCTGGACCAGTTTTCTCACCAGGTAACCGGAGATGGGCCCAAGGAAGCAATGCTTGGTGGTATTGGATAAAAAGGCCTCTGCATTATGCAGGGGGGCTACTGCCGGATTCACGTCGTGGGCACCGACGGCACGCTCGTACACGTCGATTTCGCTCATGGCGTCCACCATTTTTGCGGTGTCCGCCACATCCCGTTTCAGGGTTTCCCTCAATTCTCCGGTGTTGATATCAAAGATCTTGATCCCTTCACCGAAGTTGGTGAACCCCACCCGGTTGCTCTCCAGGAGATAGTCGTTTTCCGGCTTTCGGCCGGCAAGGATTACTTTTGACGGGGCTGACCGGATGGCGTCTTCCACCATATATGGCTTGATCCTGGCGATCTTCTGCACAGGATCAATGTCAGCACCCGCTGCGGAGAATACTTCCAGGGCTTCCGGGTCTTCCACAAACACCCCCGTCTTCTCGAGGATCTCGAGACTGGCCAGATGGATGTTATAGGCATCGTCATCCGTCAGGGTGTTGAGGCTGAAGCCGCCGCCGGAATTATTTCCTGCATGCGCGTTTCGTTTCAAGTGTAACCTCCGTTAAGTTTACGTCCGTTCCCGGCCGGGCACCGTTTGGATGTTAGCCGCAGGGCACTGCCGGGAATTTGTGATTTGCCATGGCTGGTTGGGGTAGATGATTGCAGGGGGTGTGCCAGGGAAGGACCGCAGGATACTATCTGCGGAACGCCTTGATATACGGCGTTTTCAACGGTTTCGTGTGTGGGGCTGTGTCAGGGGTTATGAAGTTAAAAACGAGTCAAATAATACTCAAAGGAGAATATGCTTTTAATATCAGATGGTTGTGTGAATGAAATTTGGTTCGAATGGCGTGGTTTGACGAATTGTACATTATTTCAGGTGGTTATAATGTATTTGAATCGTTTGTGACTCGGATGTTGCGGCTGGTCAGCGGGCATGCAAAAGCCCGGTTCCCTTAGGTGGTTTACAGGGAACCGGGCTTTAGATCTGAGTCGGTATGGAACTAACCGATTACGGAAAAGCTGGAATCGGGATTGATCGTCCGCTTTCTGCTGAAAAATCCGATATTACACTCCCTTTGGGTATATTTCATTTTAAACCTCACCGGATCATTGTCGTGGTCGTGGCCGGATTCGCAGGCCTTGATCAGTTCGGCCATCAGAAGGCCCACCACAGGGGCATTCTTGTACTGGTTGCCCGAGGTGCCAACGGCCATATAGAAGCCGGGCAAATCCGACTTGTCATAGATGGGGAGCCAGTCATCCGAGGTGTCGTAGAGGTCAACCAAGCCTTGTGTCTTGCCGGCTCCGGGAATCCGCAGGCCTTTGAGCCGCTGGGCCACCCTGAGGACCTGGGCGGTCCATTGTTCGGTGAATCCCTGGTTGTAATCGTCGGGATCTTCCAGGTATTCCAGGGTATCGCATTCCGGGTCTTCCGAACCGATGAGGACGTGGTTCCCGATTTCCGGGCGGGAATAGCAGCCGGCATCGCCGTCGGAGATGATCATACCCAGATGGTTGTAGTCAAAGCCATCCGGTGCGGGCACATGGCAGACCTCCTGGCGCAGCGGCCGGGTTTTGATATTCATTCCTTCTGTCACACCCGCCATCTCATTAATCTGGTAGGAGTGGGGTCCTGCCACATTTACCACCACCGGTGCCTTGATTTCCTCGCCGTCGTCCAGACGGATACCCGCACACCGGCCGTCTTCCTTGAGAATTTCTACAACCCGTGCATTAAAGAGGTAGTCGCCGCCGATATGTTCCGCTGCGGCCTGAACATTGTGCACGGATTGTTTGGGGTCGGAGATCAGACCGGATTCCGGCACATACACGGCCCCGGCCAGTTCTCCGTCCCGGGTACCGAATTCCGGATCCTCCGGTAGTTTCGGCGGGCCGAATTTCCCGGTATCCGAGATGGGCATCAGTTTTTGAATGCCCTCGGCATCCAGGTCTTCATAGCAGACGTTCAGTTCGTCCAGTGCCGCTATCACATCTTTCAGGTGTTTGTTCTTCTCGGTTTTGGTCACCAGGCAGCCCGTGTTGATGTAGGTCACAAGACCTGTGGGATCTGCAAACCCCAGGTACTCGGCCCAGTCCAGCCAGTAATAGTAGCCTTCCCTGGCCATGGCCACCCCGTCCGGTGTGGAGTAGTGCAGCCGTATAATGGCGCAGGACCCGGAGGTGGACCCCATGCCAGAGCCTGCAAGCCGGTCCACGTTCAGTACTTTCTTTCCCTGTTTTGCCAGTTCAAATCCCACACAGGCCCCGATGATACCGGCCCCGATGACGATGGCGTCGTATTGCTTGCTCATGCTGCATTCTCCTTGGTGGTGGCGACCAGTTCTGCCTCGACTTCCGTCTTGATTCTTTCCAGTGATTCGATAACCGATTCGGGCAGTTTTTCAGGTGTGTGGGTCTCCAGCAGGTGGGCCACCCTTTCTCTCACCCGGTCTTCGGTGGTTCTGCAGCCGTCGGCCTGCCATTTTTCAATGGGTTTCCGGGTAAACAGGGAGGTCTGCCACAGCTCTTTCCTGAAGTGTGTCATGGTGTGCATTTCAGACAGATATTGCCCGCCGGGGCCCACCTTTGCAATCACATCCAGGGCAAGCTGTTCCGCGGAAAACTCCAGGCCGCGCATGAAGCGCCTGACCATGCCGATGATCTCATCCCCCAGCACCAACTGTTCGACGCTGCAGGCCATGCTCATGTCCATGTATCCCACGTCATGGATGAGGTTCAGCCCGGACAACCCCTGGGCCATGATATGGAAGGTGGCCTCCACACCGGCCTGGGCATCCAGTACCTTGGCATCGGTGGCGCCGGCAAGGCCCCAGGTGGGAAGGCCAAAGGACTGCGCCACTTCTGCGTGGGCTGCCTGGGCAAGACTCATCTCCGGGCCGCCAACACTCATCAGTCCCCGTTGCATGTCAAAGGCGGCATAGGAACACCCCAGACCCACCGGGCAGCCCGGCGCCCTTAACTGGGCAATGACGATGCACAGCATGGATTCAGCAATCCCCTGGGCAACCGCCGCCGGAATGGTCACGGGGCCTGTTGCCCCAAGCTGAACCGCCGGGCCCATCATCTGGGGCAGGTAGCGGTCGGCGGCAACGAAGATCCGGTCCACGGTTTCCGCCGGCATGACCAGGGGGGTGATGGGTTCGGGGTAGGAAACCAGGAAGGGCTTCTCCGTCAGTGCATCAGCGCCCCCGGCCACTTCCTGGGCCATGTCGTAGACCAGGGCCATTCCCCGCGGGGAGTAGGACAGGAATACGATGGGCTTGGTGGTGTGGGTGACGGTGGCGGCAAACTCATGGAGTTCCGCGGCAATGCTGGGTACATCCTGGACAGACCCCATGGGCATGACCCAGTCGATGTTTGCCATTGCATCGGCCACTTTGGCCCCGATGGCGATATCGGCGACACGGG
>JAKSBB010000382.1 GCA_022361315.1 Desulfobacterales bacterium | reverse complement strand
CGGTGCCGCGTCGGGACCGGCCTGGGATATCCGGTCCTCAAAATCCGAAAAGTTCAGGGAGTAACCCGGCAGGATCATGGTTTCCGCCGCCTGAACCATAAAGACCATACGGTCAATCCGGGCCTGCAGCAGGTCCAGTTCCTGGCGGTGGTCCAGGGCCAGGCGGAGAACGGTCTCGAACGCCGGCAGTTCAGATACTGTTTTCACAGATACGGGCGGTGCGATCGGGGTCTCCTCAGGCAGATTCAGCAGGGTCTGCAACACCTGGGCCAGGTCCTTGATTTTACGCCGGATGGTGATTCTTTTATTCTTAAGCAGCGCCAGCCGGGTATCCACCCGGACCACATCGTAATAGGTGGTGCCGCCCGTCTGGTATTTGCGCAGGGCCACTTCCCGAAGATGGGCCATCTGGGCAATGACATCGGCGGTGATGTGGTCCGCACCATGCTGGTAGACATACTCCCAGAAAACTTTTCTCAGCCGGGTGAGGATATCCCGCTTGCGAATCTCAAGGGTGGTGCGGGCCACACGGACATCCGCTCCGACCACCTTTGACTTCAGTTGGCGGGTTCCGGGGTAGGGGAACTGGGTGTTGGGCATGGGCTGCCCCTTCTGCGGGCCGATGCTGGTTTTCAGTCCTTCGGTGAAGGCGGTGTACTGCAGCAGGATATCGTTGAGTTCCCGGACCTGTGAATACCCGTCCCGGGCTGCGGCCACGTTTAAGGCGGCCGACTTGATACCGGCGTTTCTTTCCAGGGCAAGGGTGTCCAGGTCCGAAAGGGAATAATTTCCTGAAGCAAGCCTGGTCAGGCTGATAACGCTTGTACTCCGGGAGCCTTCACCATGGAACTGCGTTGAAAGCTCATCCTCGCCAGTGAACGCTTCCGAGGGGGCTTTTGGGGCTGTCTCTTCCAGGGGCGTTAGGGGGCCGGAAAGAAAACCCGGGGGATACACGGGAAGCCTGAATTCTTCTTTATCATTCCTGAGATCTTCATAAACCGATCCGAATCCTTGGACCGGCCACAGGAAGCAGACCAGGATTAAGCCGAAGGATATGGTGTGGGACATCTTATTGGACATATTAATGGGCATGGCTGGCCTCCTCCCCAATGGGGGCGGGAATAGAAACAAGGGAACTCCCGGTTAGGGTTTCCAGTTCCGCCAGGGTTTTCACATAGTCTGCCCTGG
>JAKSBB010000052.1 GCA_022361315.1 Desulfobacterales bacterium | reverse complement strand
GTCTTCGGCGGAGATGTCTTCGCCTGTGGCCATCTTCACCAGGGGCGGTCCGCCCAGGAATGAAAAGGACTGCCGGTCAATCATGATGGACTCGCAGGCCATGAATACGATATAGGCGCCGCCGGCGGTGTTGCCGCCGGTGGAAAGGGTCACCTGGCGAAGTCCTTTGGCGGACATCCTGGCCATATTATAAAAGATGGAGCCGAAGTGCTGATCATCGGGGAAGACCTCGGCCTGCATGGGCAGGAACACCCCGCCGGAGTCGGCGATGTAGACGCAGTTCAGCCCGCAGCGCTCGGCTATGGCCTGGGCCCGCATATGCTTTTTCAGGGTAATGGGAAAGTAGGTCCCGGCCTTGACCCTGGAGTCGTTGGCCATGACCATGGTCCAGTTGCCGTGGATTTTTCCGATACCGGTGACAATGCCGGCGCAGGGCACATCCTCAACACCGGGATATCCCATGCCGAACCCCGCCAGGAGAGAAAGTTCGAAGAAAGGGGTGTTGGGATCAATGAGATCGGTGATCAGATCGCGCACCGGCCGTTTGTTCCGTTTAGCAAGAAGGTCAACGGCTTTCTGCCCGCCCGGCCAGATAGCCTCCTGTTGACGGGCGGTAAGGGTTTCCTCTTCACCGAGCCAGAACGTTCGGTTGTCGGTCATGGGCTTATCTCCCTTTATAAACAGGTTTGCGTTTTTCCCTGAAGGCGGTGAGGCCTTCGGTGCGGTCTTCGGTGGGGATGGTGACCCGGTAGGCATTGGATTCGATGGCAAGGCCCGTGGCCAGATCCGTTTCAATGCCCCGGTCAATGGCATACTTTGCCATTTCCACGGCGATGGGACCGGTTTCGGCAATCATAGTCGCCATTTCCAGGCAGGCGTCCATCAGGCCTTCGGGTGGTGTGGTCCGGTTTACCAGGCCGATGGCCAGGGCTTCGGCCGCATCCACACGACGTCCGGTGAATATGAGTTCCTTGGCTTTGGCCACACCGACGATTCTGGGCAGCCGCTGGGTACCGCCACCCCCCGGGATAATGGCAAGTCGTGTTTCGGTCAGCCCCATGGTGGCGGTTTCCGAAGCCACCCGGATGTCCGAGGCCAGGGCCAGTTCTGTTCCGCCCCCCAGGGCAATGCCGTTGACGGCGGATATCACCGGGATGGGCAGATTCTGGATGGATGTGAGCAGGTTTCGGATGGTCAGGATGAATTTTTTCACCTCGTCCTGGGTGAGGGTGGCCCTCTCCTTGAGATCCGCGCCGGCGCAAAAGGCTTTTTCTCCTTCCCCCGTAAGGATCACGCACCGGATATCCGTCCGGTACTGGAGGCTGTCGATTTCATCCCTCAGGGCAAAGAGGAGGTCAAAGTTGAGGCAGTTCATCACACGGGGCCGGTTGAGGGTCAGCACGGCCGCATTATTTTTTTCTTCAACAATCAGCAGGGGGGAATCGGTCATGGTCATCTCCGTTTAAGACGGCTGCTCACTAACAGCCCGGGTGCTCACTAGCACCCTATATATCTCGAAATAACAATCCGCTGAACTTCAGAGGTTCCTTCCCCGATTTCCAGCAGTTTTTGATCCCGGTAGAACCGCTCCACATTATACTCCTTCATCAGGCCGTAGCCCCCGTGGATTTGGACCGCATGGTCCACCACCCGGCTCATGACCTCGGAGCAGTAAAGTTTGCCCATGGCCGCTTCTTTTTCATAGGGTCTATGATTGCTTTTCAGCCAGCAGGCCTTGTAGAGCAGGTTCCGGGCACATTCAATCTCCATGGCACAGTCCGCCAGCTTAAAGGCAACCGCCTGGAACTTCGATATGGGCTGACCGAACTGCTCCCGGTCCTTAGCATATTTCAGGGCCAGATCATAGGCCCCCTGTGCTCCGCCAAGCCCCATGGCGCCGATGGAAAGCCTGCCGCCGTCCAGGGTGGCCAGCATCTGATGGAAGCCGTCTCCCTTATTCCCTAAGATATTTTCTTTGGGAACCCGGACGTTGTCAAAGTAGAGTTCCGCCGTGTTGGAGGAGCGCCACATCATCTTTTTGTGCATGGGCACGGCTTTAAAACCGGGGGTGCCTGCTTCCACCAGGATACAGGAATACTCGGGTTTCCCGTTTTCACGTTCTCCGGTGATCGCCTGGACCGTCACCCCCATGGTCAGGTCGCAGGCGGCATTGGTAATGAATATTTTTGAGCCGTTGATTACCCATTCATCCCCTTCCAGAACGGCGGTGGTTTTGGAACCACCCGCATCGGAACCGGCTGTGGGTTCGGTGAGGCCGAAGCCCCAAAGGCCTTCTCCTGCGCAGAGTTTGGGCAGATATTTCTGTTTCTGTTCTTCGGTGCCGAAATAGAAAATGGGGCCGATTCCCAGGGAATTTCCCGCGGCGATGGTGGCGGCCTGGGAGCCGTCGATCCGGGCGATTTCCTCCACGGCAATAATATAGGAAATATAATCCATGGCCTGGCCTTCGTAATCCTCGGATACGAACATGCCGAACAGGCCGATTTCCCCCATTTTTCGGGTCAGGTCTTCAGAAAACTCCTCTTTTTCGTCAAGCTCTCCTGCAATGGGGGCGATTTCCTTCCGGGCAAACTTTCGGACTTCTTTACGGATCATTTCCTGTTCTTTGGTAAGGTCAAAATCCACCCTGGCCTCCTTGTGGGTTAAGGGTTAAGTCTCTTTTCGCGGTGCAGAATCAGCGGAACATGCTCGGAGAATCGGGAAACTGATCGAGCGCTCAGTCTTTGTTTTCTGAGCATATATTTAAAAAAATAACTTTGTCAAACACTTTTTATTATTATGAAAAAAATGAAGGGGATTCACAGGGTCGGCATATTATCCTTCGGGGGAAAGCGGCTAGGCGTTTTGATCCAGGACCTCCCGGACCGTGATGAGCAATTGATTTCTCAGGACGGGTTTCATCAGAATTCCTTTGATACCGATGAGCGCTGCCATTTTGCTGTTGATCTTGTTGGAAAATCCGGTGCAGGCAATGATCGGCAGGTCCGGTTTCATTTCCAGCAGGGATTTGGCAAGGACGTCACCGGTGATGACAGGCATGGTCATATCGGTAATCACCAGGTCCCAGGCTTCGGTATCCCGGCTGAAAAGTTCAAT
Source organism: Desulfobacterales bacterium (assembly GCA_022361315.1). Next base: position 696 of record JAKSBB010000052.1, on the reverse strand, counting down.
GGCCTGCTCCGGGTGTGAGACGCCCTCTGCCTTATACCCCTGAGCCGCCAGGGTCCGGCAGAATACTTTGATGATCGTTTCTTCATCATCGACAATCAGGATGCGTTCGGACCCGGTGGGAAGGTTCTCGTCATCGGTTTCATTTTCAATGGCCTCTTCGTCCTCAAGAACGGGCCAGTATATGTCAAAGCAAGTACCCTCGCCCGGGCGGCTGTCCACAGTGATATGGCCCTTGTGGTTTTTTACGATGCCATGGACCAATGAGAGCCCTAATCCGGTTCCCTTGCCTTCCGGTTTTGTGGTGTAAAAGGGCTCAAAGATCCGTTCCAGATCACAGGCCGGTATGCCGCCCCCTGTGTCAGACACCTTGAGATGAAGATAATCTCCCGGTGTCATATTGATTATTTTTTCCGCGAAGTTTCGTTCAATCCGGATGTCCTCAAGGGCCACCCGGAGTGTTCCCCCCTGTTCCTCCATGGCATGAGCGCCGTTGGTACACAGATTCATGAGCACTTGATGAATCTGTGTGGGATCGCCCATGATTTTTCCATCTGATTTTACGGTTTCCCGTATCTGGATGGTGGCGGGTAAGGAGGCGGTCAGGAGTTTCAGAGCTTCTTTAACGATGAATTTTATTTCTACGGGCCTCATTTCCTGCTCGGTCTGGCGGCTGAAGGTGAGGATCTGGTTGACCAG
>JAKSBB010000722.1 GCA_022361315.1 Desulfobacterales bacterium | reverse complement strand
AACTGCGGAGGTGGCTTTCCGTTTTTATTCCGGTGACGGCATCGAAGATGAGGACAACCTGAATTGGGTCACCTGCATTGCCACCCCGATGGATTACCACGATCAGGACGCCTTCCTGCTCATCTTCATGGATATGACCGAGGCCAAACGCCTGGAACATCTGCTCACCATCCAGGATAAGATGGCATCCCTGGGACATGTATCCGCCGGGATTGCCCATGAGATCAGAAATCCCCTATCAGGGATCAATATTTATCTGGGAACCATAGAAAAGTATTTTTCAAATCCGGAAAAGGCGGAAAAGATCATCCGGTCCATCCGGGCGGTCCGGGCGGCATCTGGGAAAATTGAGTCCGTGATCCGGCGGGTGATGAACTTTGCCAAGCCCACAGAACCCAAGTTCGCCCTGATCAACATCAATGATCCGGTCAGCGAGGCCGTCAACCTGACCTCCTTTGCACTGAACAAAAAGGGAATAAAAATCGTCTGCGACCTGTATGCCGGGCTGCCCCTGTGCTGGGCAGAACCCCACCTCATCGAAGAGGTGGTTCTGAACCTGATCAACAACGCTGCCGATGCCCTGTTCGAATACCGGGAGGACGGGGCCATTTCCATTACAACCCGGTCCGTCCGGGACAAAATCATGATCTGGATAGCAGATAACGGTCCCGGTATTCCACGGGATCTGCGGGCCAAGATCTTTGATCCCTTTTTCACCACCAAGGCCCATAGTACCGGTATCGGCCTCAGTCTCTGTCACCGGATCATCACCGATCACCGGGGACGGCTTACAATCGGGCGTCCGGTAAACGAGGGCACCGTATTTATCATCGAATTGTCCGTGTCGGACGAAACCGGCACCAGCACCTGAAGGATCGGCAGAAAGGAAGCGAATATGACGGACTATACCCTGTTTATTGTTGATGACGAGGAAACCATCCGGGAAGGTATTACTGCCTATCTGGAAGAGGATTATACCCTCTTTACCTATATTTCCGCCGAGGACGCCCTGGAAGAGCTTGAAGAGCGAAAACCGGATCTTGTGCTGCTGGACATCGGCCTGCCCGGAATGAACGGCATCCAGGCCCTGAAGAAGATAAAAGGCGACCATCCCGACCTTCTGGTGATTATGATCACGGCCTATGAAGACATTGAATCCGTGATTCAGTGTATGAAGCAGGGGGCTTACGACTATATCGTCAAACCCCTCCAGATGGAAGGGCTCACCGTCACCATTGCAAACGCCCTTGAAACCATCCGGCTGAAAAAGGAAATCCGGCTCCTTCGGGAGAGCCAGATCCGGAAAAACCTGCCCTGCTTTATCGGAGAGAGCGAGGTCATCCACGATATCATGGATTACATTGAGCGGGTGGCCAAGAGTCCGGATACCCCGGTGTTGGTCCTCGGGGAGACCGGGACGGGAAAAGAGCTCATCGCCGCCACCATCCATCACAGAAGCCCCAATTTCCAGGGGCCGTTTATCACCGTTAACTGTGCGGCCATCCCTAAGGATCTTATCGAAAGTGAGCTGTTCGGCTATGAGAAAGGCGCGTTCAGCGGGGCTTCCGCCACAGGCAAAAAAGGACTCATCGAAATGGCGGATGGGGGAACGCTTTTTCTGGATGAGGTGGGAGACCTGAGCCTCGATGCCCAGGCCAAACTGTTACGGTTTATGGAAAACGGAGAGTTCTATAAGGTCGGCAGCACCGAAAAACAGCAGGTCTCCACCCGGATCGTCTCCGCCACCAACCGGAACCTGGAGGAGATGATTGACGCCGATACCTATAGAAGTGATTTGTATTACCGCATTTCCGTCATAAAGATCCAGGTGCCGTCCCTCAACGAGCGCAGGGGGGACATCCCCATCTTCGCCGGATACTTTATGCAGACCTTCAATGAAAAGTTCGGCCGCGCACTGACCGGGATTTCAGAAGGGGCCATGGCCATGCTCACCGCCCATCAGTGGAAGGGGAACGTACGGGAACTGAAAAATATCATGGAAAGGGGGGTGCTTACCGCCCGGGGACCGGAATTAATGCCCGAAGACCTGGGGCTTGACGGACAGGCCGTAAGGAACGAAGATACAGAAACACCCCCATTGACACTGTCATCTCTCACGCCGGGCGGGGTAGACCTGACCGAAATGCGAACCTATCTCGATGAATTTTATTTTAATCAGGCCATGGCCCTGTCAAACGGAAATGAAACCCAGGCAGCCAAATTGCTGAACCTCAAACACCACGCCTTCAGATATCAGTATAAAAAAATCATGGAAGACAAGTAATCCATCGTCACGGACCTTGGGTCCTGGCGCTTAAGATTATTTACGGTGTCGTCCGTCCCGGTTCCGGGAACCGTATCGGTACGGCCCGATCACCCCAAACCCTCCGGGAAATGGAAATCCCGGGCATTTTGAGAGAATAAGGATGAGTTTTATGAAAACAAAATTGAGTATGACAATTATTGTGTTGATGTGTACGTTCTGGTTTGTATCTGCTGCCGGTGCGGGAAATGTGGTGAAAGCCGGCACGGTAAACTGGCCTCCTTACTACGGAGAATCTTTAAAAAACGGCGGATTCATGACGGAGATTACCCGGGAGGCCTTTAAACGTTCCGGCTGGGACTACGAGCTGGAATACATGAACTGGAACCGGGCCGAAGGGCTTTGCAAACAGGGCAAACTGGACATGGTACAGGGTGGTTTTTATACGGATGAACGTTCGAAAATCTATCGGTTGACCGATCAATATGCCACCGTCTCCATCGTTTTTTTCAAAAAAAAGGGCAACGAACTTTCCTACAGCACCATTGACGAGCTTGCCGGAAAAAAGGTCGGTCTTATACGGGGCTGGATTTATCCCGATGCCATTTCAAAATCCACCTCTTTGAAATTGGATTACGTAGACAAACCTTTGTCCAACATCAAGAAACTACTGGTGGGCCGTGTGGATGTCATTGTGGGGTCCAAAGCGGTAATTATCGACACGGTGAACAGGGAAATGCCGGACCAGGCAGGTATGCTCGTTCCCATGGACCCGCCGATCAAGGCCAATCCGGTTCACAATATCATCAGCAGCAAAATTGCCGACAGCAAAGCGATCGCCGAAGCCTTCAACAATGGGCTCAAGGAAATCCGCGAAGACGGCACCTATGATGCCATCCTCAAAAAGCACGGATTTTAATCCCCGTCTCACTGCTTAACATCCCCCGGAACTCTTTGCAGGGTTCGGGGGAATCCTAACGGTCAATGATACATACCCCAACATTACATTCCATCAGGCCACAGCCTGGGATGACCGGACGGGTTGGGTAAACGCCTGTTGGGTATAGCGGGCCACCGTGTCAAATACAGGTGTTTCAACCCCAGCCGATCGAATGAGATTCATCCGCATCACGGTTGAACAGGTGACAATCTCTCCAGGTACCGGTCTGGTTTTTGACGAAGGCGCCATGGACTCGGGCAGCAAAGAAACGGCAAGCCCGTTATATACGGCGTCCGCCACGTTATCCAGAATTGGGCTGGTAAAAACGGTGCGATAGGCGATACCGGCCTGCTTGAGATCTCTCCTTGCCACATCCCTCACCATACAATCGTCGTTAAATACTGCCACCGGCAGTTTCCGGTTTTCCGGGAAACTGAAATCCGGGGCACCGCACCAAACCAGCCGTTCATTCCAGATGATCCGTTCGTCCTCAATATCTGATTCTCCGGCCACCAGGGCAACATCCAGAGCGCCTGTCCCAATTTGTTTTCTCAGCCGCCTGCTTCTGTCACAGACAATGGTCGTGTCCATGTCAGGCAGATGGATCTTAAGCAGGGGCAGCAGGCGGGTGATGAAGGTGCGGGCGTAATCCGTGGGAATGCCGAAGCGCATGCCGCCGGTGAGGTTGTCGTCCCTGAGGGCGGCGAGGGCAGCTGTGTTTATTTCCAGAAGACGGCTGGCGTACGCAAGCAGGGTGTGACCTTTACCGGTAAGGCGGACGCCCCGGCTGTGGCGCTCAATCAGTCGGGCGCCGGTAAGGGTCTCCAGCCTCCGTATCTGCATGCTCACGGCGGAGTGAGACCTGAAAACCTTCCGGGCGGCCTTTTTGAGCTCTCCGGTTTCGGCCACGGCCATCAGGGTTTGGAGAAGGTCAAGGTTGAGTTTTGTGTCCATTGGGTGCACCTATACTTATCTGCGGGTTTGGGTAGCAGTTTACGCCATATGATATTGGAATTCAATAATCATGAATTCTAACTTTAGTAAATTTCGTTTGATTGAATTTATATCGGTGTTATTTTAAAAGGACTCGGTTTAAAAAATTTATTAGAGGAGGATACCCATGTCAGAAACAAAGATTCCTGAAAAAATGGCCGGTGTGGTGTTAACGGGACACGGCGGATTCGATTGTCTTGAATACAGGGAGGATATTCCGGTGCCGTCCATTGGACAGGAAGAGGTGTTGATCCGGGTGGGAGCCTGCGGTGTAAACAATACCGATATCAACACCCGGATCGGCTGGTATTCAAAGGCGGTCACCCGGGGAACTGACAGCGGCGGGGCTGACGGATTTGATGAAACCGATCAAACCGACGCCGGCTGGTCCGGTGAGGCTCTTTCATTCCCGAGGATACAGGGGGCGGATGTGGCCGGGCGTATTGTCGCCGTGGGAAAAAATGTTGATCCCGCTCGTATCGGGGAAAGGGTTCTCGTACGCACCATTCAGGATCTCCCTGAGACGGACCAGGGGATCAACTGTTCGACGGTGGGATCCGAAACAGACGGTGGCTTTGCCCGATTTACGAAGGCCCCCGCCTCACAAACCTTTGCCGTAAACAGCGGGTTAACCGACATCGAACTTGCGTCCTTCCCCTGTGCCTATTCCACGGCGGAAAATCTGGTGGACCGCGCCGGTGTGTCGGATACGGATACGGTATTAATCACCGGGGCTTCGGGTGGCGTGGGATCTGCTGCAGTCCAGCTTGCCAAACGCCGGGGCGCAGAAGTCATTGCGGTGTGCGGGAAAGAGAAGGCCGGCAGGATAAAAGAGATCGGCGCGGACCGCGTAGTGGATAGAAACACGCCCTTAACAGAAGCCGTGGCATCCATGACGGTGGAAGTCGTCATTGACCTGGTGGGGGGACCCCAATGGCCGGATCTGACTGAGGTTCTCAAACGGGGCGGACGTTACGCCGTTGCCGGGGCCATCGCCGGACCAATGGTAACCCTTGACCTGAGGACCCTTTATCTCAAGGACATCACCTTTTTCGGATGTACCTGGCAGCCCCGGCGGATTTTTGAGAATCTGGTGGGCTATATTGAAAGGGGGGAGTTGACACCTCTGGTTTCGTCCACCTATCCCCTAAAGGATATTCAGCAGGCCCAGACGGATTTTCTTTCAAAAAGATATCCGGGTAAACTGGTGTTGTATCCTTAACATTTGAATGTCTGTGGGCCGGTATTACCGGCCCGTCTATAGGGCCTTGTTGTATGAATCAATGAAATCCCGGACCGCCGTTTCAGGTGTTGCCCATGAGGTGATCAGCCGGACGGCGGATCGGTTTTCATCCGTTTTTGCCCATGTATAAAATGAGAATTCCTCTGATAAAGATTCGATTACACGGTTCTCCATCACCGGAAAAATCTGGTTGGTGGGGGAATCGATGAGAAACGCGCATCCGGCTTTTTTCAGTTCTCCTGCCAATTGTTGGGCGGTGGTATTGGCATGGATGGCCAGGTCAAAGTAGAGATTGTTTTTAAACAGGGTCTCGAACTGGATACCCAGCAGCCACCCTTTGGCAAGCAGGCCCCCCCGTTGTTTGATCAGATACCGGTACTCCGCCTTTACCTCAGAATTCCGTATCACAAGGGCCTCCCCCAGAAGGGCGCCGTTTTTGGTGCCGCCAATGAAAAAGGCATCTGTGAGACGGTACATGTCCGCCAGAGACAGGCCGGAATGCTTTGCCATGATGGCCGCGCCGAGACGGGCACCGTCTGCATAAAGCAACAGGTCGTTTTCCCTGCAGAAGGTGTGAAGGGCTTCTAATTCCGCCAGCGTATAGACCGTTCCCAGTTCCGTGGCATTGGAAATATAAACAAGCCTTGGTTTCACCATATGTTCGAAGTGGTGTTGCGCCAATACCGGGGCAATGAGATCCGGTGTGAGTTTCCCCCCCGGTGCATCCACGCAGAGCAGTTTATGGCCGGTGGCCTCGATGGCGCCGGCTTCATGGACGGCAATGTGGCCGCTGGTGGCGGCAATACAGGCCTCGTGGGGGCGCAGAAAGGCAGAGATGGCGATCAGATTGGTCTGGGTGCCGCCGGAAATCAGGTGAACATCTGCCTCCGGTGCCCGGGCCAGTTCCCGGATGGTATTTGCGGCATTTAAGGTATGGGGGTCCAGGCCGTATCCTTCTGTCTGGTTCAGGTTTGTGTCTGCCAAGGCCTTGAGAATATCCGGATGGGCACCTTCACTATAATCATTTTTAAAGCTGTATATCATCTGACTGCCTATCTGTTTGGAATGGTTCTGCTGGTTAAAAACTGCATGTATACCACACCTTTGGGGTGCTGAAAATAATCTGAATTCCTTTTTGGCCATGTTTCGTGTAGAATTGAGGTCTAAACAAATCAAAGGGTCACGAGTTTACACCCTGATCAGCTTAAACTCTCGCTTAAACGCGCAAGAAATTCGGTTCACCCGGAAGGGATCGTAAATGGATGTTTTTGAATTCACGAAACAGGTTTTGGCCCAGACCGACAAGGGGATGGCCATCCTCGATGGGAAGGGAATCATTCGGTATGCCAATCCGCTCTTTTATTCTGCAACAGGTATCCCGGCGGAACGCCTGACATCACAGCCGTTGTTCGACTTTTACAGCGAGAGCAATCCGGGGCTTTTAAAGATTTTCACAGGCCTGGCACCGGGTGACGCATGGCAGGGAAGCCTTGATTTCAGTTCTGACGCGGATACGGATAAGGGGGTGAATGCCGTTATCCTGCGGCTTGAACCTGAGTCCGACCGGGCCGTGTATCTGTTGACCATCGATCGGGTGGACGACGAAGGACGGCGGTCCGGTTCGGGAACCGTAGACGATCTGACCGGGCTGCCCAAAGAAGAAATCTTTCTGGATCGTGTGGAGCAGTTCCTCCGGTTCAGCCGCAGAGAAAAATCCTTTGCCATTATGTTTTTGATCCGGCTGGACCGTTTCAACCTCATGACCGACGGTTT
>JAKSBB010001130.1 GCA_022361315.1 Desulfobacterales bacterium | reverse complement strand
GTGCCCACCCTTTCCGGCACCGGGGCCGAGGTATCCAGAACCGCCGTGCTCACCGGACCCGAGAAAAAGCTGGGCCTGAACTCCGACTACACGGTCTATGACCAGATTGTCCTGGACCCGGAATTGATCAAAGGCGTTCCCAAGGATCAGCATTTCTACACCGGCATGGACTGCTATATCCATTGCGTCGAATCCCTCACCGGTACCTATCTCAATGAATTTTCCAAGGCATACGGGGAAAAATCATTGGATCTTTGCCGCCAGGTCTTTTTGGACGGGCATCCCGATTCCGACGACAAGCTCATGATGGCCTCCTTTTTCGGCGGCATGAGCATTGCCTACTCCCAGGTGGGGGCTTGCCATGCACTGTCCTACGGCCTGTCCTACGTGCTCGGCACCCACCACGGTGTAGGCTGCTGCATCGCCTTTGATGTATTGGATGAGTACTACGGCGAGGGGGTAAAGGAATTCCGCACCATGATGGAAAAGACCGGTGTGGATATCCCCAGAAACGTCACCAAAGACTGCACCGACGACCAGATGGAAACCATGATTACGGTTGCACTGGGACTGGATCCCCTCTGGGAGAACTGCCTGGGCAAAGACTGGAAATCCGTCATGACCCGGGAAAAAGCAGGCGCCCTGCTCCGGAGGATGTAATATGCCGGTTGCCGTTATACCTGCCCGGTTCGGTTCCAACCGTCTCCAGGGCAAACCGTTACGGAAAATCGCCGGCAAGCCCATGATTCAGCGGGTTTACGAGCAGGCACGTAAATCCGCTGTGGTCACACGCACGGTGGTGGCTACGGATGATGAACGCATCGTACAAGCAGTGGAAGCCTTCGGCGGCGAAGCCCTGATGACCTCTGACACCTGCCGGTCCGGAACGGACCGTGTGGCTGAAACAGCGAAAATTCTCGGACTGGGACAGGGTGAGATCCTGATCAACATCCAGGGGGACCAGCCGGTGTTTGATCCCCGGTGCCTGGACGACATGATCCGCCCCTTTGACACCGACAAAGATCTGGTGATGTCCACCCTGGCATTCAAGATTCAGGAGAAGCGGGAGATCACCGATCCCAAAGACGTTAAAGTGGTCTTTGACCGGAACGGTTTCGCCCTGTATTTCTCCAGGGCCCAGATCCCATTCCCCCGGGACGGCCAGGAAGATGTCGACTATTATAAACACCTGGGATTTTATGCCTATACACGGGCATTTCTTGACCGGATCGTCACCCTTCCCACAGGTGTGTGCGAGGATGTGGAAAAACTGGAGCAACTCCGTATTCTGGAGGCCGGTTTCCGGATTAAAGTCGCGGTAACCCCCTACGACTCCCCTGAAGTAGACCTGCCCGAGGATATCCAGCGGATTGAGAAAAAGCTGCTTTCCGCCGACACCCAATGAGATCTCTTTATAAAATCGTACATACCTCAAGCCGTACGGGCTGGAATGATCCTGAAAAGCGGATACTTGAGGAATCACTGTGGATGGAGACCCAGGGGCATCAGGTGGTGATTATTGCGCCGGAGGAAAGCCCCCTCTACCAGAAGGCACGGGCCCAGGGCTTGTCGGTTTACGCCATTTCCTTCAAAGGCCTTGCCCGGCTCAGGGAAAGCAGTGAACTTACGGGTATTCTTACCAATGAGCAGCCCCATGTCATCAATTCCCACGGCAGGGCAGACGGGAGTATCGCCCTTAAAGCGGCCCAGAAGGCTGGCGTCCCCTGCCGGATTATCTCCCGGCACACCGGTGCAAAACTGAAAAACTCCCTGCAGAACCGGGCGATCTACAAAAAACTGAGCCACTACGTATTCACCTCCTCGGATTTCATTACGGATCATGTCAAAGAGACCTTCAAACTCCGGGACATGGATGTTTTCAGCATTCCGGGCGGTATTGCCCCGCCGGAGCAACTGGCTGCAAAACCTGACGCGGCAAAATGGCTGGCAGAACATCTCGGCCTGGCAGCCGAAGAACGATTCATCGGCTGCCTGTTGCCCTGCTTGTCCCCAAAAGATGAGGCGGATGTTCTGGACATCGCCGGGGCCTTTCGGCAGATTCTGACCGAAATCCCCCATCACCTGGTGGTACAGGCGGATCCGGAGCGGATTCCGGCCCTGACGCTGGCCCTGGAAAATAACCGGTGCAGGGAGCGGGTCCATCTGCTGCCCCCGGTGGACCACAGCTGGCAGTTTTACAGGGCACTGGACTGCGGGATACTGGCACCCAAAATGGCAAAAGGGCTCCCCGTCAACGGCATCCCAAGGGAGCTGGTCAAAGCCATGTTCAGTTCCTGCCCGGTCATCAGCAGCCCGGCCGGCGGCATTACCGATCTTGTCATTGACAACCAGACCGGCCTGCTGCATTCCCCGGGGGATCAGGAAGGACTTGCCGGCAGGATTGCCTCCACCCTGATTCGCGACGCCGCGACCAAAGAGCGGACCCACGCCGCCAGGGAAACGGTTAAAACCCGCCACACCATTGACGCCATGGGACGAAACGTCATCAGAATATACCGTCTCCACCAGGTCAAACTGGATAAACAACGTCTGCCGGATCGTTTTCGGCAGATATGAGGAACTTTTTTTATGTC
>JAKSBB010000406.1 GCA_022361315.1 Desulfobacterales bacterium | reverse complement strand
GAGGAGGAGACCCATGGCTGATTCCAATAAAAATCAAGATCTGGGTCGAAATCAGGACCATATCTACACAATATTGCTGGTGGATGATGAGGCGGGAATCCGGAATGTGCTCAATATCACCCTGACCCATGCCGGATTCAAGGTGTTGCTGGCAGCGGACGGTGAGGAGGGGTTGTCCATTTTCAAGGCGAAGAAACCGGATATTGTTATTTCGGATATTAAAATGCCGGGTATCAATGGGATTGAACTGCTCCGGCGCATCAAACAGACCCGTCCCGAAACCGAGGTAATCATGATCACAGGCCACGGGGATATGGATCTGGCCGTGAAAAGCCTCCAGTATGAGGCCGCGGATTTCATCACCAAACCCATTGACTCGGAAGAGCTTGAAATATCCGTGGGAAAAGCTGTGGACCGGATTTCCATCAATGCCAGAATCCGAACCTATATGGATGACCTCAAAACCCTGATCCGGGAAAAGGACAGAAAACTGGATGAAAGTGAGAATCTGGTGACCATCGGCCAGACTGTGGCCGGCATGTCCCATGTCATCAAAAATATTGCCGGGGGCCTCAAGGGCTCTTCGTTTATCCTGGAGCAGGGCATAGAGAATGAAAACCGGGAGTATCTGGTGAAGGGCTGGGAGATGATGAAGGGCAACATCGATAAAATCACCAACCTCTCTCTGGATCTGCTCAACTATGCCAAAACCAGCCGGCTCAAACCCAAGAAAGTTGATCCCAACCACCCGGTAAATGAGCTGATGACCCTGCTGGCACACCGGGCGGAGATGCAGGGGATTGAATTGACCATGACACCGCTGGCATCGGAACTGAAGGTCCGTGTGGACTGCACGGCCATGTACAACGCCCTGTTCAATCTGGTGACCAATGCCTTTGACAGCTTTTCGGAAAACGATGATGCCGGAAATCGCAAGGTGTCCATTGATGTAGAAAGGGTAAATGACTGCGTGATTTACCGGGTACGGGACAACGGCAGCGGCATTGAGCCGGATATCGCCCGGGCGTTGTTCAAGGAATTTATCACCACCAAGGGGACCCATGGTACGGGATTCGGTTTGATGACCACCAAAAAGATCATTGATGAACATCAGGGTGAGATCCGGTTTGATACCGAAATGGGAAAAGGATCGGTGTTCACCGTAACGCTGCCGGCCCGGCCCCTGGACGGAACGAAAACGTAAGGGTGAGGAAACCATATGGAAAAAGTATTACTTGCAACAGACGGCAGCATCATCAAACGGGGTAAGCCCTTTTCCGGTAATCCCCTATCCCTGCTGTCCCATATGGTGGATCTGGAACCCGGATTTACCCTGTCGTCTTTCTTTGCTCTATTGGCCGGACACCCGGTTTTAATGGAATTGTCCGAGCTTCTGGAACCATTGGCTGCCATGGCGGCCGAAGCCGGCAAAGGGTACCCCAAGGCCCATGAAATAGATGGCCTGATGTTTTATAAAACTATCGAAATGAAAGGATTCCCGGGGAAACCGGGTGTTGATATTTACAACAGCCTGAAAGGGGTAAAGGCTGATGAAACTTTAGGACTAAAATTTTTCCAGGTGGAAAGTTTACTGGAACATGATTTCCGTCTGGGAGAGCTCAAACATATCATCTTCGGCGATGGCCAGGATATGTTTACCTATGACACCCACTACTCGCTCTTTGAGCTGGTTGAGGGGGTGGCATGGGAACTGTCGTTTAATTTTAACCCGTTACAATGTTCCATAAGGGGGTAGTTATGTTTAAAAAAATACTATTCGCCACCAATGCGTCACCCGCCTGTGATGCCGCCGCAAAAATAGCCTTTGAGCTCGCGGAAAAGTATGAATCCGAATTGACCTTGCTCCACGTATTTGGCGAACCCTCCCATGGGAGCGGTGCCTTTGTCACGGATTACGTGACCGGCGAAAAAGAGACTCCGGGGCCGGATTATATTGAATGGGTGAAAGAGGAGATGAAGACCAATTACGGGTCTCTGGTGGAAAAACACGGGGCACCTAATTACGAAGCCATGGCAGGTATTCCCTCCACCGAGATCCTCCGGTATGCCCGGAAGATTGAGGCTGACTGCATCATCATGGGGGCCCATACCCGTCAGGATGATCCGGCGGCGGAGCGCTTCCGGGGGATTATCGGCACCACCATGCAAACCGTGGCACTTCGGGCCAAATGTCCGGTGCTCATTATTTCACGGCCCTGCGAGACCTGCTTCTGGTACTTCAACCAGATTGTCTTCGGTACTGATTTTTCCAAGGCATCCATGTCCGCTTTCCGGTTTGCCTATAAAATGGCCAAACACATCGGCTGCAAGCTCCACCTGTTCCATGCGGTCAACATTGAGACAACCGAAGCCGGGGCCGGTCCAGGACAGATGTCCATCGAAGCCCGGATCAAAGCGGCCAGGGAAAAAATAGACGCCACCTATGTCTCCCAAATGGAAGATTTCGACAACTACGAGATCGTGGTCTGGGAAGGGGTGCCTTACGTGGAACTGCTCAAGTTTACCCGGGAAATCAGCGGGGATCTTGTTGTCATGGCCCATCATACCAAAGAGGTTGATATTGAGGATGCGGTTATGGGGTCCACCGTTGAGCAGGTGGTCCTCCGGTCGGCCTGTCCTGTGGCCAGCGTCAACAAACCTGACAGGCTCTGATCCGGGTGGCGTACCTGAATTTGTCCGGGTAGGGCAGACGCCGGCATTTTACTATTTCAGACAACTATGGCGCCGGTGTCTGACCTGCCCCGGCATACCTGACAGGTATCTTTCCGGTTGATTTCGAACGAGGAGACGGGGCATGGCCACTGGGGATCAAAAAACGGTACTCATCATTGAAGATGAGATGGAGATGCGGTTTTATCTGATGACCGTGGTGAAATCACTGGGGTTTGAACCGGTGATGACCCAAGACGGCAGCCAGGGTCTTGCTGCCCTGAAAAAAATGAGCCCGGATTTGATTGTCCTGGATATCATGATGCCGGAAAAAGGAGGGGCGCTGGTGTACAAGGAACTGACCGCAAGTGACCGGTACCGGCAGATACCCCTGATGATATTTTCAGGTGTGGACCGGGCGGCATTTGAACATTATATAAAGATGCTCAATGCAGAGCCCCCTGATGTTAATGGTTTGGATATCAGGTATCCGGTGCCCAAATACTATGTTGAAAAATCAGCAGATCCGGACTATCTAAAAGAGATGATCACACGTTGCATAAACGATCCGGTTTTTCAGGGGAACGGCCTATGAAAATCCTTCTGGTTGATGATGAACAGGGCATTCGCAAGGTGCTGGGCATCGCCCTTGCCGATGGGGGCTATGAGGTGACCGAAGCCTGTGACGGCCGGGAGGCCGCCCGCATGGTTCATGAGATTCCTCCGGATATTGTGCTCACCGACATCCGGATGCCGGGAATGGACGGGATCGAGTTGCTGAAGTGTATCAAGACGGATTTTCCGGATATCGAGGTGATCATGATCACGGGCCACGGGGACCTGCGCCTGGCCATCGAGAGCCTGAAACTGGACGCCGTGGATTTCATCACCAAGCCCATCAACAACGATATCCTTGAAATTGCCCTGAAACGTGCCCGGGATCGAATCGACACCAGGAAACAACTGCGCAAATATACAAGGGGCCTGGAAGACCTGGTGAAGGAAAAGACCCGGAAACTGGCCGCCTCCGAAAAACGGTACGTTCAGCTTTTCAACGAATCTCCCTCCTACATCACCATTCAGGACCGGGATTTCAACATTGTGGAATCCAACAACCGGTTTAAAGAAGAGTTCGGGGACAGCACCGGTCTCAGCTGCTATCAGGTATATAAACAACGGCAGTCCCCCTGTGAGGGCTGTCCCGTATCCAAAACCTTTGCGGACGGTGCGTCCCACCTGGCAGAGATGGATGTGACCATGGCCGACGGCAGTGTCCGGCATTTCCTGGTCCAGACATCTGCCGTAGCAGATCCTGACGGAGCGGTCGCCCATGTGATGGAAATGTCAACGGATGTGACGTATATCCATGACCTTCAGGACCACCTGGCCGCCCTGGGGCTCCATATTTCTTCCATTTCCCATGGCATCAAAGGGATTCTTACGGGGTTGGACGGCGGAGATTATCTGATTTCCACAGGCATCAAAAAGCAGGACAACGAAATGGTGGCCGACGGCTGGGACATCGTCAAAGAAAAGATTTCCATGGTACGGAAGATGGTGTTGGATATCCTGTTTCATTCCAAAAACCGGGAACTGGAAATTGGTCCTGAAGATGTGTTCGATCTGGTTCAGGAGATCACCACAGCCCTGGACCCCAAAATGAAAGAAAACCGGATCGTACTGAAACTGGATGTGCCCAAACCCGGTACCCTGCTGCCCATGGACAAAGTGGTGCTGATGCCGGCATTTCTGGCCATCCTTGAAAACGCCATCGACGCTTGCGCTGCATGTGCGGCGTGCGCCACGAGTTCCGAATCAGGTAAATACGATCCTGAGATCCGTATTTCCGTATCAGAGGAAGAGAACCGGATGGTGTTTCGGTTCCGGGACAACGGCAAAGGGTTGGACCGGGCATACAAGAAAGAAATTTTTTCCCTCTTTTATTCCGACAAAGGGAAGAAGGGAACGGGCCTTGGCCTCTTTATCGCAAAGCGTGCCGTAAAACAGCACCGGGGAACCATTCGGGTGGATTCCGAACCCGGAAAATTTACACGGTTCACCATCAGTTTGCCCATGTCGTCGCAGTAAATTAAAGCCATCTTATCCTTTCCAATACTGGGGTTTTATTTTTTTATCATTCTCCGAGCAATCCCGAATTGACATCAAAAACAACTAAATTTATCATAGGGAGAATTCCATACGTTAATTCAGGAGGGACTAAAATGGCAGAGAAAATGACCATCACTGATGCCGTTGATGCCTTTGAACTCTACGATCTCTTCAACGAAATACTGGATACCTACGAAACTGATTTCTACGCCCGTTCGGAAATAGACACGGAACTGCGGGATCTGCTGGAAGAAAGTGATGATGAATATGAGTTTGCCCCGGATGAAGACGGGGAGTACGGCGAAAGCCTGGAGCGGAATCTGAAAGAGGCCCTGGGACTTATTTTTGAGGAACACGGTGTTGAACAACCCTTTGATGAAGAGTTCATGGAAGATGCCATGGATGATGATGAAATTGCAGGGCTGTACAATGATGACGCCATGCATGACAGGGATGATGCGGATGCGTTTGAGGATGACGACAGTCTGTTTTGATCGTTCGTTAATAAATTGAGCATTCAAACTGGGCGGAGATGATTCGGAAAGAAAGGAGCACGCAAGGTGGAAGTTAAACAGTTCAGATATGCAAGTGACAACCTGGGATACCTGGTATATGCAAAAGGCAAGGGCATTGCCATCGATGCCGGTGCACCGGATGCCATGGCAGATTTTTGCCGGAACCAAGACATTGAGATTCGTTACGTGACAAACACCCATACCCACGGCGACCATACTTCGGGAAACCTGCGCCTTCTGGATAAAACCGCTGCCAAATTCCTGGATTGCAGGCAGTTTACTCAGGGGCAGATCATTGACCTCTCGGGCGGCCAGGGGCTTGAGGTACTGTTGACTCCCGGTCACACCGCAGATTCGGTTTGTTTTAAGGGGGAGG
>JAKSBB010000307.1 GCA_022361315.1 Desulfobacterales bacterium | reverse complement strand
TTTCCGGGGATATGGCCAGGGCTTTTTTCAGCTCTATTTCCGCTTTTTCCGGTTGATTCCGGGTCATGAAAATCCGGGACAGGGCGAGATGCGCCCGGGCCTGATTCGGGTCGAGACTGAGAATCCGGCTGTAGATCTCTTCGATTTTTTCCAGATTGTCACGATTTCCGCTGAGCAGGCCTGCCTTCAGATAAAGGGCCTGGGTGTGGTCGGGATTTTCGTTAAGAATCCGCGCCACCCGTTTTTCCGCCTCTTCCCGCTGACGGCCCAGCAGGTAAAAGGAAGCCACCTGTGCCACATTGTCCAGGTCATTGGGTGCCAATTGCTCGATGATTCTCAGGGTGTTGAAGGCCTGACGGGCATCCCCGAGTTTGAGATAGGTTTTGGCGAGCAGTTCGTGGGCCGGCAGGGATTTAGGGGTGGCTTCAATGGCGTTTTTGATCTGGATGACGGCCTGGCTGTATTCACCGGCATCATATGATACCTGGGCATCGTTCAGGAACTCAACGGATTTTTCCTGTTCAGAGGCGCATCCGAACACCAGGATCAAAACAACAAGGAAGAAAAGCCTGAAAACCATCCGCTTCATTACGGGACCTCCGGAAAATATGTCAACTAAGCTAAATAGATTATCATAGCTTCTTTACCATCTCGGGCTTTTGGTTTTCAATGATCTTTTGATTTAATTTGTCGCAACTCTCCCTTAACTGTTACAGTTTGATCCTACTCCCTGGCCGCCAGCAGAGTGTCAGATGCAAGGCGACAAGGAGCGACGACTGAGGTGTATAAGCCATACTCCGCAGGGAGGAGCACCCGCAGTCAACGCGGCAGGTGGCACTTTGATGGTGGATCAGGGGTTATTTACCATACCGGTCATCGAATGAATTCCAGAACTTCCTGTCCCTGTCCCGCCATCCGGCACCGAAGGTCCGGTCGAAAAAGGGTTTAAGTGTAGAGAACCAATTGCCTTCATGACCAAGGAGCCGGGCACGGATAACGTCGGCGGCATGATCCGTGAGGTTGGCCAGTTCGTCCTTGGGGATATAGGAGTCCGCCCCTTTTTGGATGGATTCTTTCAGGTTTTCGGGGGTCAGGGCATGGGCCGTGAGCATCAGGGCCGGAACTTCTTTGGCTTTGGCAAGGCTGAGGATGTCATATCCGGATACCCCCATGATGTCCAGAATGGCCAGGTCGTAATGATTCTTTTTGAGCAGTTTTTTCGCCGTATCAAAGGAGTCTGCCAGATCCAGGGCGCACATGTCCAGAAGTTCCTCAATGGTTTCGAGGATATCCGGTTCATCGTCCACCACCAGGATATTCCGGTCCCGCAGCAGGTCTTCGGCGTCCAGGCTGTCCGGTTCGAATTTCACCGTGGTAACGGGGCAGGGGGCCTTGAGAATAACATACCGGGCCGTTGAGCCCAGGATGGCTTTCTGGGCACGAGAGATTTTCCGGATACCCAGGAAGATATGGTCGATATCATTCTCCTTGGCAAACTTAACCAGGTCTTCTCCGGCGGATAGCCCGCGGACGCTTTGCTGACATTCGCATTGGATGCCTGAATTTTCCATGAACATCTGGGCAAATTCCAGACCTTTTTCCGCCTTCTCAATATCTGCCCGCCGCTCTGAAGATCCGCCGGTCATGGAGGTCACCACATATACAAAGGCACTTCTGATCCCGGCCATATCCCTTGCCAGGCTCAGGGCCAGCCGCCCAACTTCACCACCGTCATATCCAACCAGTATTTTCATGTACACTCCTCTTGCGGATTATATCGATCAGCACCTTAATAATGTCCATCCACCCGGTGGATTACATCCATCTTTTCCGCCTCTTGTAAGATTTAATATCCTTGAAGGATTTCCTGCCGCCACCCTTGGTGATGCCCATGTAAAACTCCTTGACGTCGGGATTGTCCTGAAGCTCCTTGGAGGGGCCCTCAAGTACAATTTTCCCCGACTCCATGATATAGGCGTAATCGGAGATGTTCAGGGCAACCTTGGCGTTCTGCTCCACCACAAGAATGGTGGTCTCCATCTCTTTGTTGATCCGCTGGATATTGTCAAATATTTCCTTAACCAGCAGCGGCGCAAGGCCCAGGGAGGGCTCGTCCAGCATGAGCATCTTGGGAGATGCCATGAGGGCACGGGCAATGGCGATCATCTGCTGCTCGCCGCCTGAACTGTAACCGGCCATCCGGTTGGTCACCTTGGACAGGCGGGGAAAGTGCTGATACATCAGGGCAAGATCGTCTTTGATGACGGAGGAACTGTCCTTCCGGGTGATGGAACCCACAAGGATATTTTCATTCACGGTCAGGTGTTTGAACACCCGCCGGCCTTCCGGCACCATCACCGCCCCCTGCCGGACGACTTCGGTGCCCAGCATCTGGGTGGTGTCGGTGCCGTCAAATTTGATGTATCCTTCCTTGATGGCACCGTTTTCAGGCTTGAGAAGCCCACTGATGGCCCTCAGGGTCGTTGTTTTACCGGCACCGTTGGTACCCAGCAGGGACACGATGCTTCCTTTGGGTACGTTGAGGCTGACCCCCCGGAGCACCTGGATGATATCGTTGTACACCACTTCGATATTGTTGACTTCAAGCAGATTTTCCATATGGCCTTTCTTTATCCTTAAGTGGTCCTTTCCGGGGCGGTATGCATCCGTCCCCGGAAAGGGGAATGATATTAATTGCCTGCTCTAAGTTTTTTCATGTATTCGGATTCGATGCTGCTGATGGCTTTGAATACACCACCGTCCGCCTTGTAAATATTTACCACGTCGACGCCCACATGGTCGCCCTTGGAAAAGGTAACCGGTCCAACAGCGGCAAAGGAGTCAAATCCGTCTGCCATATCGTTGAGCATCTTGGTGAGATTTTCAGGATTTACTTCCAGACCGGCTTTCTTGGCCCGGAGAATGGCCTCGGTGGGGATCTGTGCCTGGAGGATACCCGCCGCATAGTTATGGGAGTTGGCCGCTTTGTCGTCACGACCGTATTTTTTGGCCAGTTCCAGCTGTTTTTTGGATTTTTCGTTGTCTTCCGTGGTCAGATTGTAGGAACAGGTCCACAGAAATCCTTCTGCCGCATCCCCGGCCAGGGCGATAAGGTCTGCACCACCGGTGTAGTGGGCGCCCAGGAAGGTGAGTTTGCCTTCTTCACCAAAGGATTTGGCGTTTACGTTGAGCCGCATGGCGTCCTTGAGCATAGTGGCCACAGGAGACTGGACCGTATGGCAGATCACGTACTGAACCCCTTTGCTCATGAGACGTTTGAGCATGGCGGAGTTATCCAGATCTTTACCGTGTTCAACCACTTCAACGATTTCCATGTTCAGCCCGGCTGCCATGGCTTTTTTGGTATCGTCCACCGGACCACGGCCGAATGCGGACGGATGGATAAACAGTGCAACCTTCGGGGTGCCGCCCTTGTGATTCTGGGTGACGTATTCCGCCAGTGCAACCATGTTTTCAGAATAGGTGGCCACGGGGATGAAGATGTAGTTTGAGTCCACCAGGTTGCCCTCATGATAGGAGGAGGGAACCGTGGGCATCATCTCTTCCTCAAAATCCATTTTCAGGCCCAGGGTGGAGCCTGTGGAATAGTTGAGGTAGAAAACGATACCTTCATCCAGGTACTCTTCAAAGTTCCGTTTGGTAACGTCCGTTTTATACTGGTCGTCGCGGATGGTGCATTCGATCTTGTCGTCCCCCAGCATTTTGGTGTCGTTGACATACTTAAACCAGTCTTCGATCCCTTTGGACAGCGGGTTGCCGGCATCAGATGTGGGCCCTGTGATGGCGCCGGAAAATCCCAGTTTGTACACTTCGCCTGCGTGGGCAGATACTGCGAATACGGTAAACACCAGAAGCACCAGCACCATTACGCCCCTTGCAATTCTTGTTTCCTTCATGACTTCTCCTCCTTTGAGTTGGGTTATATGACCTGACCTGACTTCTTTTATATTGCCCCTCATGTTGCGCGCCCTTCCGGGGGCGTAACTCCAGCTAATACCTGAAGGGCCAGAGTTTTGTATAAGATTTTGTGATCCGCCACCAATTGGCAATCCCACGGGGTTCAAACATCAGGAACAGCACGATGACCAGACCGAAGGTAAGGGGTTTGGATGCCGTTGCCAGGTTTGTGCCCTGGGGCAGGTAGGCTGCGGCTGCCTCGGACATGCGTTCCACCTGGAGATCCAGCATCCGTATGGCCACAGGGCCCCAGAAGGATCCGTTCAGGGTCCCCAGCCCCCCTACGATGGCCATGGCCAGAGAGGAGACGGATTCGTGCAGGGTAAAGGATTCAAAACCGACCCCCCTGAATACGTAGGCGTGCAGGGCACCTGCCACTCCGGCGAAAAATCCGGCCAGGGCAAAGGCGTATACCTTGGTAAGCCCGGGGTGCATACCCATGGCATCGGCGGCCCTGTCGTTGTCCCGGACAGCGATCAACGATCTGCCGTACTTGGTTTTCAACAGGTTACGGATGCCGAATCCCAGCAGGATGACAATGACGAGGATGACATAATACCAGAATTCGTAGTGGTCCCGGCGGCCGATTTTACCGGTAATCCAGAAGACCCGGCCGATGGGAATGGTCTGTCCCTGGTTGAAAAAGGTCATGAAGTTAATGACCCATTGGAATATCATCTGGAAAGAGAGCGTGGCAATGGCCAGGTACAAATGTTTAAGCCTGAAGGCGGGCAGCCCCACAAGTCCGCCGAATATGGCCCCCATCAATCCGGAAAGAACAATGAGCAGCGGCCAGAAATGAGTAACCAGCTCATGGTTCGTTCCCATGGTCCGGCAAATGCATGCCACGGTGTAGGCACCGATTCCCACAAATGCCGCATGGCCGATGGAGATCAGGCCGGCAAAGCCGGTTACCAGATTCAGCCCCATCACCGCCACGATGGCGATAAGAATATTGTCCACCACAAACATATTCTTGTTGCCCAGATCAAAGAACATGGGCCAGGCAAAGAGCAGGACCATGAAGAGGGTAAAAAAGGTCCTGTCCAGGTGGGTGGAGAAGGTGCGTTGTTCTTCCTTGTATTGGGTGTAGAAATTGCCGGTTGCCAACCATCTGTTTTGTGACATGAGCTATACCCTTTCTATTTCATGGATACCGAATAATCCGTGGGGTTTAAACAAGAGGATGATGAGCAATACAATATACGGTGCCACATCACCGGTGCCGTTCAGGCCCCAGTTGCCGTCCAGGTATCCTGTGGCAAACTGCTGGATCA
>JAKSBB010001213.1 GCA_022361315.1 Desulfobacterales bacterium | reverse complement strand
GTTCCCCCATGGCAGTGATGGAAAACCTTGTCTGGCCAGTGTGTCCCGAATTCAAGTCCTCCTCCAGGGCTTTGGCGTATATGTCCCCAAAGCAATGGGCATCTATGCAGAAATCCAATTCGAGTTTCACGTCGGTGTATGGGGGCACGGCTGTTGCGGTACGGGCATAGATGGTTTTGTCGTCCATGGACAGGGTTTCCCCGGAAATCGGTATGGGGCTTACTTGTTTATTCTGAATGGTACGGCATACAAACGGAATTCGGATGGGGACACGATTGGACTGATGCCTGTCCGATGTCAGAGAAACGTTGAAATCCGGACTGTGGATGGCGGTTACCGAATAAAATACCAGGGGTTTTTTTAATCCCTTCATCATCATGTTCCGGGGCGGCAGCGAGGTAATTACATCGCGGACACTGGTGTATGTGGATCGGCCGATGAGCACCTGGCCGCCGATACTGTTGGATTCAATGCGTGAGGCCCGATTGACGGTATCTCCGACGATGCCGTATTTCATTCTCACATCGGAGCCGATATTACCGACGATCACCTGCCCGGTGTTGATGCCGATGCCCATTTCCATGGGTGGAAATCCGGAGGCGGCAATGTCACGGTTGAGATCGTTCAGACAGTTCTGCATCTCTATGGCGCAGGCAATGGCACGTTCCGGGTCGTTACCGTGGGATTCGGGGGCGCCGAATACCGCAAGAATGGCGTCACCGATGATTTCATCAATGATACCGTCGTATTTGAGAATGATTCTGGACATCTTTTCCAGATAGCGGTTGAGGAGTTTTACCATTTCCTCCGGGTCCCGGGTCTCCGACAGGTTGGTGAACCCCCTTAAATCAGACATTAATACGGTAACGGTTTTTCGCGATCCGCCGATCTGGTGCCCCTTGGGGGAGGTGAGAATTTCATCCACGACTTTTTGTGACAGGTACCGGCCGAAGGTTTCTTTAATGAAGTTGACCAGGTTCAGCCGTTCCTCTGATACATTGATTATTTTTTTCAGCATGGCGGATCTGGAATCCGCCAGTGTCCGGATTTCATCCGGGGTGCCTTCCGGAAGGTCAACGTGGTTCGAACGGGTATAGTCTTTCTGTGTTTCCTTGTTGGCCTTGGCCAGCACTTCGAGGGGAAGAATGATCCGGTCGGTGAGAAAGTTTTTCAAGGTCACCATCATGAAAATGATGATGATCGTCACCAGGATGATGATGCGTACAGCGTACCAGAACAGATCTGCAGCACCTGCGTCTTCAGCCAGCCAGCGGTAAACAAGGGAATAGACCAAAAGAACCCCTTCGATAAACAGAATTCTCCAGAAAACCCCCATGAGGAGAATTTTTCGGACGCTGTTGGTTTTTTTCATTGCCCCTTATCAATCCCTCGCTGTTTTGATTCCTCTCAATCACCGGCAACGGGGCGGCGGTTCGGCTGTCGTATTGGTTCCGGGCACTGCTGCCATTGGAAATGCCAATGGTTCATTTTTATGCTATTTGCCACCTGCTTACAAGCTGCAAATAATATTTGGACGGTTTTTTTTGCTGACTACGGATTGATTTTTGACCCGAAAACCGGGTATGGTGCCTCCATCTAAATTTATTCCAGATTCAGAATATCGGGGGGAGTCTTGATCCGTGACGTAAAAGACAGGTACAGGGTAAGGAGTGCCGGGCGGCGTAATGAAGACCGGGCGATCCGTCGCCAACTTGACCGGTTTAAAGCCTTAAGCCTGATGGGGAAAGCCATTACTTCGGAAATACGACTTAATCCGTTATTCCTTCTGATAAATCAGAAAACCAATGAGATCATGAACGTTGAAAGGAGTTCGGTCTTTCTTCACGATGAAAAGACTGATGAACTCTGGTCCTTTGTGGCTACGGGGATGGCAGAGAATGAAATCCGGATACCCAGCCACCAGGGGATTGCCGGGTGGGTATTCAGAAACAGGGCCCCCCTTCGCATCAATGATGTATACAATGATCAGCGGTTTCTGGCAGAGGTGGACACGCGATCCGGGTTTACCACCCGCCAGATTCTCTGTATTCCGTTGATTAACCGCAAGAACAAATGCATCGGTGTTATTCAGGCCCTAAATCCGGAAACCGGGGAATTTAGCCGGGAAGATGAAGGGTTTCTGGAAGCCATTGGAGATCATGTGGCCATCGCCCTGGAAAACGCCTCACTTTTCCATGAAGTGAAGACCTATTCGGAGAAGCTGAAAAATGCCTTGGTTCTCAATGAATCGTTAGAGCGGCTTAAACGTCATCTGACCAAATTCGTACCCAGGAGCGTCGTGGACATGGCTGAGAAGAGACCTGATACCCTGGATCAGGGCAAGGTACCCATGGATGTTTCTGTGCTGTTTGTGGATGTGGAGGGGTTTTCGCGTCTCACGGAAACCTACGAACAGGAACTGGTTAATCATATGATTGAAACCCATTTTTCCGCCTACCTCAACTGTGTGTATACCCATGGCGGGGAAGTGAATGAGACGTCCGGCGACGGGGTGATGGTCATCTTCAGAGCCGATGCCGATGAAGACCATGCCTTTTCCGCCGTCAAGGCCGGCCTTGAGATTATCAGCGAAAATCGCCGGCTAAACCGGGAGTTCGGATATCCGTGGGGGGATGTGGGGCTGCACCTGGGCATCAGTTCCGGGCAGGGGCACGTGGGGACCACACGGATGAAAAGTGCGGTGGGAGAGCGATGGACATACACCGCTTCCGGTCTGGTGACTGTGCTGGCTGCCCGGATAGGGGCTCAGTCATCCGCTTCAAAACTCTACGTCGGTGATGAAACCCATGACCGGTTAAAGGGACGGTGTCACAGTGCTTATGTGGGGCAACGGGAACTAAAAAACGTATCCCGGTCCATGGAAATATTTCGTGTGACGGCAATTAAGGAGCGGGTTGATATGGATAAGGCGTCGGTGGCCTGAGCAGCTAACCGAATCGATCCTCCGTTTGTTTTGCCTTTCTTTTTCGGCTGGCATTTGCAAGACCATACAGTATCCGGAACCTTTCCTCTAACATTTGGTTCTGGGGGTATCTGGTTTTAATGGTCTGCCTGGCATTTTCCCGGATCTTGTCCATAAACGACGGATACTCCAGGCAGGCCGATATCTTTTCCGAAAGCTTTTTCGTATCAAAGAAAGGGGTGAGTACCCCGTTAACGCCGTCACGGATGACTTCCTTCACCGGTTGGGTATCCGAGGCTACCACAAGGCAGCCGCAGGACATGGCCTCCAGGAGGGACCAGGAGAGCACAAAGGGAACGGTCAGGTACACATGGACCGTGGATGCCTGGAGCACTTCCAGGTATTTTCCATAGGGCAGGGGCTCAACAAAATGCACCCGTTCCGGATCCAGGGTCACCTTTTCCGTCATGATCTTTTTATAGGTCTGGCCCTCCGGCAGTTTCGGGCCGTAGCAGATCCGGTCCTGTCCCACAATCACCACATGGGCATCGGGCCGCCGCTCAAGAATTCCCGGAATGGATTCGATAAACTGGGGAAATCCCCGGTAGGGTTCAAATCCCCGGGCCGTGTAGGTAACGATTTCAGCCGCGTCGCTGAGATCAAGATCCGGCAGCACCAGTTTTTTTTCCGGGTTGGGTTTAAAATAGCCCGTATTGATCCCTTCGTGGGCCACACTGAGTTTGGGGTGAAATTCTTTGGGAAACTGTGCCTTCTGCCATCCGGTGGGACAGATACCGTGATCGCAGGCCACAAGGTCGGAAAGAATACCCTGACTACGCTCCCGAAGCTCCATCCGTCCGCCTATGGTGACCGGCTCTTTCCTGCCGAACCGGGCATTGGGCAACCGGGCATCGTAATACCATTCGAAGTATCCCAGAAAGGGGACTTCCGGGTAGACATCCTTAACGAAGAGGGTGCTGCCCCATCCGGAGGCACCCACAATAATGTCCGGTTTAAATCCCTGCTGCCGAAGTTGCACGAGCACTTTTGCAACGGCTTCCCCCCGTTGCTGCATACCGGCCAGGGTTTTTAGCCCGGGCAGGGCGTCGACTTGAGGCGGCGTTTCGTCCGTGAATATTTCTTTTTTTACACCGGGAATTTCCCACTCCGGCCGGGGATTGGCCGTGACGAAGCGGACATCGTTGTCCGGATGTTTGCCCAGATGTTCGGCCATGGATCTGAACTGCGCCGGGAAATTGGGATGAATAAATATCAGGTTCATGACTGAGCGTTTACCTTTCCTGGAGAGAGAAACTCAGGGTGTTTACGAAGGGATCCAGCAGATAGTCCAGTATCGTCCGCTCACCGATATGGATATAGGCAATGAGTACCATCCCGGGGTAGAGCAAGTATTTTTGATCCCCTGCTTCAAAAAAACTTTGCCCGGATTCAATCCGAACATTGTAAAAGGTTCTGCCCTGTGGGTCGGTAAACGTATCCGGACTGATACTGACCACACGGCCTTCCAGCTTTTTAAATTTATTCGCGTCTTTATTGGGAAGCTGTAGAAACACCTTCTGATCCATTTTAATGTATCCGATATCGGAAATATCCAGATGGGCCTCGATCACCAGGCGTTCTTCCGAAGGAACAATATCTGCCAGCGTATCTCCGGGTTGGACAACCCCGCCCCGGGTAACTTTATACAGCCGTTTCACCACACCGTTTATGGGAGAACGGATAACGGTTCGTTCCAGGCTGTCCCTGTATTTTTTAAGCCGGACGGTGAATTCCTTAAGTTCCTGTTTGGCTTCCTTGAGTTCTTCCGCCCGTTTCTCCTTGAATTTATTTTTGGTCTCGTTGAGTTTTTCACGGGTTTCGATGAGGGCATGTCTGGCCTCTTTCAATGAGGAGCGGTCCTTCGTGATCTGGCCTTCGGTTTCCTTTTTTCGCCTTAGAATTTCAAGGTGTTTGATCCGGGTGGTCAGGTTATCCTTGAGCAGGTCTTCACTCAGGGCCAGTTCCTCTTCAAGCAGAGGCAGTTTTTCCAGTTTATTGTCCAGTTGGGCCTGGATGGATTGAATCCGTTGTTCCCGCTGGCGCACACTTGTGCCCAGTTTGCTCAGGGTGGACTGGTGGCTTCTTCTCTGGGTGTGAAAGAGGTCTTTCGCCTCTGCGACCAGTTGAGGCAGTGCCGCGGACAGCGTTTCGGACACTGTCAGATTTTCACGGTCATTCAGTGCGGCAGTAAGGCGCAGGACATCCACTTTTAGGGCGTCCACCCGCATTTTCAGCTCTTCAAGGCTGGCACCGGACCGGAGTTGTTCCAGTTCCACAAGGGGTTGACCCACGGTCACCAGATCTCCTTCCCGGACGTTGATCTGACGGATAATCCCGCCTTCAAAATGCTGTACCTGTTTTACCCGGCCGCTGGGCACCACTTCCCCGTCCGCCATGGATACCACATCAAGGGTTCCCTGGTAGGCCCAGGCCACAAAGGCCAGGCACATGACCACCAGCAGCAGGAAAAAAAGGTGGGTCGCCCGGGTGATATGTTGTTCGTCGGTGTCTATCATGCTGTTCCGGCCTGGTCAGATGTTATGTGGTCAGATTTGATTTGTGCCGTATCAGGTTTTCGTATGATTTCGGGCACGGGTTTACGGTTTAGGTTGAGAATCATACCCGTACCTTTTAGAATTCTCGGATCATTGGTAAATACCACAATCGTTTTGCCGGCACGGGCCAGTTGGTTCATTACCCGGTATACGGCCTCCACCCCTTTCTGGTCCAAGGCATCTGTGGGCTCGTCCAGCAGGGCGATTTTGCCTTCGGATGCCAGGGCACGGGCCAGGGAAAGCCGCCGTCGAACTCCAGGTGGAAAATTTTTTTCATTATCTGTGACGGGGGTTTCAAGACCTTCGGGTGTTCTGTCCAGGAAGGTGCGCAGATCTGCTGTTTTCAGTATCTCGTTGAGTGTTTCCTGGGGCAGTTCCGGATTCAGCATCAGAATATTTTCTTTGAGTGTGCCTGCAATAAATTCAGGTTCCTGGGGCATATAAATGAGTTGTCTGCGCCACCAGGCCGGGGCCATTTGGGCCAGATTGACGCCGTCAGCCATAATACTTCCCCGTTTGGGTTCCAATAGGGTGACGATTAATTTGGCCAGGGTGGTTTTACCGACACCATTGTCCCCGGTGACGCCAAGTACCGAACCGGGAGCAAGTGTCAGATTCAAAGACTCAAATACAGGGGTGGTGGTGTTGGGATAGGCAAATCCCAGGTCGTGGAATTCCAATTGTCCCGTATAGGATTTCAGCGCCGTACCACTGGTGGACTCCATGGGCATCCGGGTGAAGCCCGATAAAAATGAAAAGGCTTGTTTGGCCCGGGACAAGGCAAAAACAGCCTGCACCAGTTTCGTAGTATTCTGGTAGGCCCGCCCGCTTAAGATGTTGGCCCCGATAAGCGCCCCTACGGATAAATCCCCCTTTACAACCAGCAGGGCGCCGACTGCATAGATAAATACGGAGGTGAGGGCGCTGCCGGTCATGGTCATGGTTTGTGAAATTTCCCGATAATCGGACAGCGTGGCATTTAACCGGGACAGGCGGTTGAGTTGCCCCTGCCATTTTTGTGACAGGAAAGGGGCGGCGCAAAAGGCGCGAACAGCCTCAAGGTTGTTGACGGCTGAAAAGTTAAGATGCTTGTGGGCTGACATCTCTTCCGCATATTTTTCTCCGGTTTTTTTGGATCTGAGCAGGGTTATCCACCCCAGAATCAGTGCCACACCGATACCGGCCAGTGCAATACCTGCCAGCAGTGGACTCAGCAGGTAAATGACAAAGATCAGGATCAGTGAAAATGGGGCATCCAGAGTGGCGTTGAGGTTCTGAGCCGTATAGGTCTGCTGGATGGTCTGGACATGGTTCAGGGCTTCCTGAATTTTGGGTTTGGATATCCGGGCCATGGGTTCTGCTTTGGCACGGCTGATCAGGGCCAGTATGTCCTCGGAAAGGCGGTTATTGGGGGTCTGGTTTACCGCCGCAGCCATTTTGGTCCGGATCAGTCTGAAGCAGAATTGGAGGAGGGCGGCGATACACATGCCGATGGTCAGAGTGATGAGGGTGCCGTGAAATCCATAACTGACATATCTGTTCAACACCTGAATGACATACATGGGCATGGCAAGGGTGAGCAGGGTGGTGAACAGGGTGGCAGCGAGGATTTCAGCCGCCAGAACCGGACGGTGAAACAGGCGTCTGAAAAGTTCTATCATTATGAAAGTTTCCGGCCGTGCCGATGTTGAAAATCACATCAGTACGGCCGGAAGACCCTTTTAGTTTATTCCTGGGTGTGAGGTTTGAACAGCTCTACATCCATCTGGCCCATGGCAAAAACCAGATTATAGGCGGCGATTTTCATGTCTTCCCGGGCTGCAATGGCAGTACCCTGGGCATTGATGTAATTGACTTCGCCATTCAGTACGTCCAGCAGGGAGCGGGTACCCATCTTACGCTCTTTTTTGGCCAGTTCAAGGAAGTTTTTCAGGATATCTGCCTGCTGATCAAGG
>JAKSBB010001059.1 GCA_022361315.1 Desulfobacterales bacterium | reverse complement strand
TCGTAGGTTTTTTCCAGCCACCGGATATGTTCCGCCGATCTGGATACCTGGTCGCTGGCCTGGTAGATGGGCATGTTCAGGGCCAGGACAGGGCTGCCGGTTCTGGCGCAGAGGGTTGAGGTCACTGCGGAATCAATACCGCCGGATACCCCCACTGTAAATCCTTTGAGGCCGGAACGGTCAAGATAGTTCTTCAGCCAGGTGATGATATGGTCGGCTACTTTTGCTGTATTCATGGGGAAATCCTTATGGTGGTCGGTTAGGATGTCTGGGTTTCGAGTTGATGTCCGGGTTGGCTTCGCCTGTCTTCCACCCGTGCGTGCTGCCTTGTGTATTCGTAGAGAATGATGGAGGCAGCCACACTGACGTTCAGACTTTGGGACCTGCCGTACTGGGGAATGGTAAGCCGCTGGACCTCCGGGTAAAGATCCGGTTCAAAGCTGATCCCGTATTCCTCATGACCGAAGACAAAGGCGCTTTTTTCGGGGAGTGCCGTATCCATAATGGCCTCTCCCTGGGCGGGTTCCATGATGAAGGGGGTGTATCCCCGTTCCAGCAGCTGGGCATAGCAGGTCATGAACCGCTGGTGGAACCGGGCCGGCACCCATTTAAAGGCACCCATACCCGGGGCCGGATCGAAAAAATCCGTTCCGATGAGATGGACTTCATGGCAGCCGAAGGTTTCCGCACTTCTGAATATCTTGCCGATATTGAAGGTGGGTTTCAGGCCGTCCAGTACAACGATGCATTTATGGATACCGGGTACGGCCAGTTTGTTCTTGTTGTATTCCCGCCTGAACCGTTTCTGAGCCAGGTCTCTCTCTGACTTGAGCGCCATTCGGATTTTATAGGAACTCATTCTTCCCTCATTTAAACATCTTGGTTTATCTGCCCGGAACCTTTCACGGCAGCGGGCCCAGCAGCAGATATACACTGTTACAGGGGAAATTGCAAAATTAGGGTTATGCCGGGGGAAGTTTTATATTTTGTTTTTTTATGTACCAATGCCAGAGCAGGAAAGAGAAGAGTGACCGGTGGGGGGCGTAGGCGGCAGCTTTCCTTTCCAGGGTCGGGTGGTCATCGTCCGGGGCGGCCAGTCCGGTACCTTTCATGGCATTCCGAAGGGCAAGGTCACCCACGGGAAAGAGATCTGCCCGGTGCAGCCCCATGAGCAGGTAGATGTCAGCTGTCCAGGGGCCGATACCGGTAATGGCGGTGAGCTGTTTTTTCACCTCGTGGTCGGGCAGGGCCTCAAGGGTGTTCAGATCCAGACGTCCTTCCATTATTTCCTCTGCCAGTATTCTGATGTACCGGGATTTTTGCCGGGTGAGACCCAGGGATCTCAGATCTTCATCGGCCAGCCTGATCACAGATTCCGGGTTAAAATCATGTAAGGCAGATTTAAGTTTCCGGTAAACGCTGAATGCCGAGGGCAGGGAAACCTGCTGCTCCAGGATGATTCTGACCAGCCCTTCGAATCCGGTGGGGCGCTCCCAGAAAGGCGGATATCCGGTCTCTTCAAGAATTTTTCGGATCTCGTCATGGGCTCCTGCCAACGCATCCAGACGGGATTTATAATCTTGGGATGTAAATACGTCTATGGACATGCTGTCCTCATTTTTTCTTTCTGATATAAAGAACTTTTTTGACCCGGGCCACCAGGGTGCCGGTGTCATCCAGGACTTCCACATCAAAGGTATGGAGATATTTTTCTCCGCCGGCGGTGTTGCTGAGGATGATTTCCAGGTCCTCGTCCCGGATCCGGAATTCCGCACTGACCCGGCCTTTCCCCGGTTTAACAAAATCGATCTCAGCACTTTTGTCCCACACCAGGTATTCCCGGCCCAGGATCGGCATCAGCATGAGCATATAGTGGGGATCCACCATGCTGTACAGACTGCCGCCGAAATGGGCGCCCACCGCATTCCGGTTGTACCACTTCATCCCCATGGAAACCCTGGCATAGCGGAAATCCTTTGAAATTTCCTCCATCCGGATTCCCGCACCCAGATAAGGGCCGTAAACCCTGAGCCCCCACTTCAACAGTCCCGGTGTCCACTTCATTATTCCTCCTTCGGCCCACAGCCGGAGTTTATACCCATCGTGAATTATCTCTTTGTAGCTGAATCTTCATTCATTTGCCAGCGTCATTTCCGACATAAATTATGCGGGAAGTGTCTTTTATGGGGAACCAGTGGCGTATAAATAACACCTGGTATATGATTGGGACCTATCCGTGCATGGCCGGTAAATGGCACCGGTATATTTTATAGGTGGAAAGGAAGGGCAGGAATGGAAGGCATAGAGATCATTGATACCACGGCTGATAATATTCTTGAATACGGGATCTGCGGGTATAAAAATATCAAGCGGCCCGGATTCCCGGAAAAGGTGTCATGGATGACCAAACGGTTTTCCGAAGGGCTGAAGATTAAAACCCTGTATTCCGGTGAAGACGGAACCCAGGGCATGGTGGAATACATCCCCGGCGAGTATTGCTGGCGGCCGGTGGACGCCGCCGGATATACCTTCATTCATTGTATCTTTTCAGGGTTCAAGCGGATCTACAAAAACAGGGGATACGGCAGCATGCTTCTGGATGAATGTGTGCGGGATGCCAAAACGGATAAAACTTACGGTGTGGCCGTCGTGACCCGCAAAGGGTCTTTTATGGCCGGCAACAAATTATTCCTGAAGCATGGTTTTGAAGTGGCGGATACGGCCCCGCCCGACTTTGAATTATTGGTAAAACGGTTCAGGAAGACCGCTCCGATGCCGGCCTTTCGATCCAATTGGGAAGCACGGTTGAAACGATACGAAAAGGGCCTGACCATCATCCGTTCGGATCAATGTCCCTATTCGGTGAAAAATGTGAATGAAATTCGCCGGACCGCCGCAGAGACATTTCACATGTCGCCGAAGGTCATTACCCTGGCCGACTGCCGGGAGGCCCAGGGCAGTCCCTGCGCCTTCGGCACCTTCTGCATTATACTGGAGGGCAAAGTGATTGCGGAACATCCCATCAGCAACGGGCGGTTTAAGAATATCATGAACAAGATCAATCTCTAATCGTTGCGTAGATTTCTTAGGGAAGGGCCATTTCAAGGTAACGCCGCATGATGGCGCCGGATCGATTTTTCCGGATGATTCGGCAGGCCTCCCATATGTTTTCGCTGAGTCGGGGATGGGCCGTGACAAAATGGTCTCCAAGCATCAAATAGTAGGGTTTTGACGACAGGGGCGGCGTCAGTTTGACCACATGGCCAAACCGTTCTTTTTCCATATGAATGATGCGGTCTGCATCAAACTCAAGCAGGGCGGCACCGTCTATATGGCCGGAAACCAATTTTACCAGATTCTCCCGGGTGTTGCCGTATTCATCCACCTTCACCCGGGTTTCCTTGAGCAGGCTGACGATGGAATAGCCGAAAGGCGCGCCGATTCCCTGGAGTGCACCCGTGATCGCCTGATCGCGCGGCTCCCAGGTGACCCTGCTGTTCTTCATGACGTAAAGCAGATAGTCGGACTGGTCGATGCGGCGGAGCGGATCAATCTGATCCCCGGTCATGGGATATCTCCCGAATTTTCTCCGTGAGGGCTTGTAACTTGCCACCAGTGCATCTGCACTGCCGTTTTCCAGGGCAATGAAGCTGCGCTTTAAAGAGAGCCGTTGGATGACGACGTCCACGGGAACATATTCAGACAGCAGGCGAACGATTTCTATGGTGGCCCCGGGATTCTCAGGCAATACGGCCCGGGTTCCCATAAAATAGGGGAATACCTCTTCGGATTCGCACACAAATACCAGCCGGACTTTTTTGGCTGCAGCTCTGGTGTCAATGGCGCCGACCGATATCCATAACAGGCAAATCGACAACAGGGCGAAAAAACGCATCATGTCGTCCTCCGGGTTAATTGATGATCATCCGTGTGTATATGCCACGGGGTTTTATTTACAGGCAGTGGTGCCGGGGAATACTCAACTATAACCGGATACCGGGAGAATCACAAGTTCTGGTTTTTCCGATCCCCTGCCTATCGTCATCTTTCCCGTTGCAAGCCGGAATCAATGGGATTAAAATGTCCGGGATTAAATTATTCGGACGGAATAAACTTGAAAAAAGGAAATTTCAAATGAACGTGATCATGGATTTATGTGTAGTGCCCCTGGGTGTGGGCGTGTCTCTTTCCAAATATGTGGCGGCCTGCCACGAGGTAATAACAGCATCAGGGCTGACATCCGAACTCCATTCCAACGGCACCAATATCGAGGGGGAGTATGATGCAGTGATGGCCGTGGTAAAGCAATGCCACGAGCGTGTCCACGAGATGGGCGC
>JAKSBB010000667.1 GCA_022361315.1 Desulfobacterales bacterium | reverse complement strand
TTACCAGGGCCTGCTGGAAACTGCCGGAGAACAGGTGAAAACAAAATGGTCCGCACCCAAAGGAGGGGAGTTGATATGAGATCCGTGAAAAATACCCGGAATATAATTTGGATTGTCAGCGTAGTGATCTTCTGGCTTTACAGCGCCTTGCCCGCAACTGCTGCCGACCCGGTGGAACTGAACTACCGGCTTAAATGGCTGTTCAACACCAGTGTGGCCGGGGATATCATGGCCCGGGAAGCCGGCTTCTTTGAAAAGGCCGGCCTGGATGTCACCGTAAAAGAAGGCGGACCTGAAAAAAATGCCATCAAGGAACTGGAACTGGGGTATGCGGATTTTGGTGTGGCCTCGGCAGACCAGGTCATCCATGCCCTGGACAAAGGGGCGGATGTGATCGTGCTGGCCCAGTTGTTTCAGGTCAACCCCATGCAGTGGATTTACCGGGCGGACCGTCCGAAGATCGGGACATTGGCTGATCTCAAAGGCCGCCACATCGGCGTCACTTTCGGGGGCAACGATGAAACCATCATGAACACCCTCCTGGCCAAGGGAAAACTAGGCAAGGGAGATGTCCGCATCTCATCCGTCCGCTTCGATTTTTCCCCCTTCCTGAAAAAGAAGGTGGAAGTCTGGCCGGTGTACCGGAACTCCCAGGGGGTAATTCTTGAAGATAAACTGGCCCGGGAAGGGGAATCCGTATTGTTTTTCAACCCCGCAGATTTTGGTGTCAGCTTTGTGGCCAATTCCGTGGTCACCTCCGGTAAAATGGTTAAAAAGCATCCGGAGAGGGTCAACGCCTTTCTGGGCGCCCTGATGCAGGCCTGGGAATACGCCATGGACCCGGCCAACGCACCCCAAGTGCTGGCAGAGATCAAGAAAAAGGACAAGGGCACCGAAGACCGCATCAGAGAGAAACAGCTTGATGCCACGAGAGTTTTGGTGAAACCGTCGGCCACCCTGAAGATCGGGGCCATTGATACCGACGCATGGCGGCAGACCGAAACCATCATGCTGGCGGAGAAACAGATCAAAAAGCCGGTGCAGGTGCATACCCGGCTCTACGGTTCCGGGATCGAATAAACAGACCATGCCTGAAGCGCCCATCCATCTGGGTATCGGCCAGCCCAGTGAAGACCTGCTGCCCGTTGACCTGCTTGGGAAGGCCTCCGGTGCAGCCCTCGCAGGGGAAAACAAAGGATTTCTCGGCTATGGGGCTGCCCGGGGAAATCCGGATTTTAATGAAGCTCTGGCCGGGTTCCTGACCGGCCAGACTCCGGTTGATGTCCGGCCGGAACAGTTGATGACCACCACCGGCAATTCCCAGGCCCTGGACCTTCTCTGTACCCTGCTGACCCGGCCCGGCGATACCGTGCTCGTGGAAGCCTCCACTTATTTTCTGGCGTTGCGTATCTTTGAGGACTACGGACTGAATCTGGTCACCGTTCCCACGGATGAAAAGGGTCTGATTCCGGAGGCCCTGGAAGAGATTCTGGCAAAGCAGCCGGATGGAAAGGTACCGGCATTTCTGTATACCATTCCCTTTTTCCACAATCCTTTATCCGTTACCCTGGGTGAAGACCGGCTGGAACATCTGGCAAAGATTTCTGCCAAATGGAATCTGACGGTAATTTCCGACGAGGTCTATTGGTTTCTTCACTTTGATGCACCACCCCCGCCGTCTCTGGGACGGTTTATAGATGAGGCGCCTGTTTATTGTCTGGGAACGTTCTCAAAGATCCTGGCCCCCGGTCTCCGTCTGGGATGGATTCACACCGCCCGGGAACGTGTGCGGCAACTGACAAGGGCCGGCGTTATCCAAAGCGGCGGCGGCGTGAACCCCTTTACATCCGCCATGGTCCTCTCGCTCATGGAGACAGGTGAACTGGCCGCTAATATCTCGTATCTCAGAACGATTTTCCGGAAGAGATCCGATTCGCTCTGCCGGGCGCTTGAAAAGGTTTTGCCGCCGGCCGCCCGGTTTGAAACACCCCGGGGCGGGTATTTTGTCTGGATTCGTTTTCCCGAAGGCATTGATTTTAAGGCCCTGCGTAAAGAGATTCAGGCCATGGGGGTGGATATCTATCCGGGTCAGTACTTCTCACCTGAAGACGGGTTTGCCAATTGCATGCGTCTTTCCTTTGCCTATTTTGATGATACCGTATTGACGGAAGGCGCCGAAAGACTGGGGAACGCCCTGAACCGTCTCCTTCCCGAACTCTATTCCTGAGGGGCTGATATGTCTGGTTGGTTCGATATTCAGCAGATGGACGAGGGCATTTTCATGCTTCTGGAGCCCGGTCACGTCCAGAGCTATTTGGTCCTTGGCAATGACAACGCTGCCCTGATCGATACCGGTATGGGATTTGCTGATATCCGGCAGGCCGTGGCCTCCGTCACCGGACTGCCGGTGATGGTACTCAATACCCATTGGCACTTTGATCACATCGGGGGCAATTGCCTGTTCTCCGATATCCGGATCGCCGCCTGCGAATCTGACCTACTCGTGCAGACCGTTTCCAGTGACTATCTGCGCAAGGTCTATGTGGACCCCTGCCGTTCGTCTGGCGTCCCCTTGCCTGAACATTTTGATGCCGATGCCTGGGAGATCATCAGCCCCGCACCCACCGCATCCCTTGCCGGTGGAGATACCATCGATCTTGGTGGGCGGTTGCTAAACGTTATTGAAACCCCCGGCCATACCCGGGGCAGTTTATCCTTTTTGGATGACAAAACCGGTGCGCTTTTCTGCGGAGACCTCATCTATAACGGCACCCTTTATGCCCATTTCACCGATTCGGACCTCACCGTCTACCGGGCATCGTTGAAAGCCCTTCAAGGGGTTGATATCAGGAAGATTTTCACCTGCCATAACGAGCCGGAGCTGCAACCCGGATTTACGGGTAAATGTCTGAATGCCGTAACTGCCGTTCTGGAAGGTGCTGCACAGGGCCGGCAGGTGGATGACTGGGGCAGTCCGGCAGTCAGATATGAATTCGGCAGTCTGGCCGTGCTGGCGAAACACGCGGATTCTCCGGGCATTGATCTTTTGGCTTGCATGGCATAATCCTTCGTACTATATAATCCTGAAAAATTTGAAAATATGTGGATCAACCATGACCCGGGGAGCAGTTCAGTAACATGGCCTTAAGCGAGTTTGAAATCAAGCGGATGGAAAAGCTGGTGGGAACTTTTGTGGAGCGCAGGCGCCCGGAGGTCAGGCTGCGGGGGCAGGTGGATCTGGGATTCAGGATTTCCGGCCAGAGCTTTGAGATCTATGAGATCCGCCCCCTGTGGGACGATCCCTCCAAAATCATTGAAACCGCCCTGGCCAAGGCCACCTGGGTGAAGTCCAGAAACATCTGGAAGTTGTTCTGGATGCGCTCCGACCTTAAATGGCATGCCCATACGCCGTGCCCCACGGCAGATTCCCTTGAAGAGGCCCTTGAGATCATTGAAAAGGATGCCTACGGCTGTTTCTTCGGATAGCCCGCCCTGGCAGACTCCCACCCCAGTATTGCCTTTTTCCGGCTTTTCCCTTCACCGTAACTGCCGAAAATTCCCATTTTCCGGATCACCCTGTGGC
>JAKSBB010000868.1 GCA_022361315.1 Desulfobacterales bacterium | reverse complement strand
CGCTGAGGATCATTGTTTTTTCCGGTGCAATGGGTTCATCCCCCAGGACGTCGGCAGTACCTGTGGTGATCACATCCAGGCGGACAGGGGTTTCCCGGCTGGTTTTGCTCAGGGCCCCGGCCAGAGCCATCAGGCTTAGGAAACCTGTGTAGGGTTCACCATTTGCTGTGCCGCTATTGTCATCTGCCAGATCCCAGAGATGAATGATCTGGTCCGGCATCCGCTCTGCCTCCGCCAGTTCGGCAAAGAGGGCCTCAAAACTTTTGCGGTCCTCCGGGTTTGCGGAATACCGGTTATCGTCCAGTTTATAAAACTCATTGCCGGGTGTGACAAGGACCACATCTCCCACACGGGATGTGAGGGCGCCAATGACCGCCTGGGCAGCGCTGTTGTCGGTGCCCAACACCATGCAGCGTCTGTTTTTCAGAGCTTCGGCCGGTAATACCTGCGCAGGGGCGGTCCGTTTCCAGGACTGGCAGTAGAGCCATTGGCCCACATCCGGGATTTTGGCCTCAAGATGACCTTCCGGCTTGCCCATGGAGGCCCGGATTTTTTCTCCGGGGTCGGACCAGAACCGTTCCCGCTCAAATGGATAGGTGGGGAGGCTGACCTTGCGGCGGGTTTCGTTTTCGTAGAATCCTGCCCAGTCCACGGCCACATTGGCGCAATACAGTGATCCCAGGGTCTCCAGCATCAGATGGGTGTCAGAGACCTTGTCCTTGGGATGACGCAGGGATTTGAATATTTTACGGTTACTGCCCTTTTCCGCATTGGCCCTCACCAGGGTGGTGAGTGTCTGGCCCGGTCCGGCTTCAAGGAAGATCCGGGCCGGATCGTCCAACAGTTCTACGGCTCCCTGGCCGAACCGGACGGCACTGATGATATGTTTGGCCCAGTATTCCGGACTCACGGCATCTTCAGAAGTGATCCAGGTGCCGGTGACGTTGGAGATATAGGGGATTTCGGGGGGATTCAGCTGAATTCCCTCAAAGGCGCGGTGAAACGCGTCCATGGCCGGTGCCATCATCTCCGAGTGAAAGGCATGGGAGGTGTGCAGGGAGGCATGGGCGACTTTGTTTTCCTTCAGCCGGGTTTTCACCTTTGCCATGGCTTCGAAATCACCGGAGAGCACGCACCGGTTCGGGGCATTGACGGCAGCCACGGAAACCCCCTCATACATCCGCGCGTCGGCTTCGGACAGGGATACGGTGACCATTTCACCCGGGGGCATTGCCTGCATGAGATCGGCGCGTTTGTGAACCAGGTTAAGCGCGTCCTCCAGAGAGAAAACCCCCGCCAGGCAGGCCGCAGTGAGTTCTCCGATGCTGTGGCCGATCATGGCCTCGGGGGTAACCCCCCAGGACATCCATAGCCGGGCCATGGCATATTCGATGACAAAGATGGCGGGCTGGGCCAGGCTGGTGCTTTGCAGCCCCTTCTCTTTTTCCTCAGATGTCTCACCGGGATAAAGCGCTTCCCGCAGGTCAAGGTTCAGCAGCGGCTGCAGGATATCCGCACACTGGTCAAATATCTCCCGGAAGAGGGGTTCTTCTTCGTAGAGACTTTTGCCCATGGTCACGTATTGGGCGCCCTGGCCGGGGAACATGAAGACCACCGGTGCATGGCCGGGTGTTGCCGTGGCCGTGGTCAGCCCCTCGCGGCTTTCCAGGGCTGCGGCGGCAGCATCGGTATCCGTGCTCACCAGGAAGCGTCTGTGGTCGAAAAGCTGCCGGCCGGTCTGGAGGGTGTAGGCGGTGTCCGCAAGGCTTTCGGCCGGGTTTGCCCGCAGCCAGGCCGCCAGGTTGTCCGTGGCGGTGTCCAGGGCAGTGGCGGTTTTGGCGGAGATCACCAGGAACTGGTCGCCTCTGGAATCGGAGGAGGCGTCCTGTACCGGTGGTTCTTCCACGATGGCGTGGGCGTTGGTGCCGCCGGCGCCGAAAGAACTGACGCCTGCAATCCTGGCGCCGGTGTCCGGGGTCCAGTCCCGCAGGGCGGTGTTGATGAAGAAAGGGCTTTCCTCAATGTTCAGCTTGGGGTTGGGTTCCGTAAAGTTAAGACTGGGGGGAATCTTGCCGTGCTTCACGGCCAGGACGGTTTTTATAAGGCCGCCGATGCCCGAGGCGGAGTTCATATGCCCCATGTTGGTTTTAAGTGATCCCACGGCGCAATAGCCCTGTTTGTCCGTACCGGCCTGGAAGGCTTCGGTAAGGGCGGTCATTTCGATGGGATCCCCCAGTTCGGTACCGGTGCCGTGGGCTTCCACATATCCGATATCCTCCGGGGTAACCCCTGCGGTTTCCTGGGCCATGGCGATGACCTCGGCCTGGCCGTCGATGCTGGGGGCGGTGAACCCGACTTTCATACCGCCGTCGTTGTTGATGGCAGAACCGCGGATGACCCCGTGGATGACATCCCCGTCCTCCAGGGCCTCTTCCAGCCGTTTGAGTACGACCACACCCACACCGTCACCGGGGGGGGTGCCTTTGGCCTTGGCGTCAAAGGCCCGGCAGTGGCCGTCCGGTGACAGCACCGCGCCTTCTGTGTGTATGTAACCGGATTTTTGGGGAAAGTTGATCCCGACACCGCCGGCCAGGGCGATATCGCAGTGGAAGTCCAGCAGGCCCTGGCAGGCCATGTGCACCGTCACCAGCGACGTTGAGCAGGCGGTCTGGACAGTGATACCCGGTCCCCGGAGGTTAAGTTTGAAGGAGACCCGTGTGGCCAGGTAATCCTTATCGTTGCCCAGAAGGGCCATGGTATTGGAGGCCGCCATGGCCAGGTTGCCCATGGCGTAGGAATTGACGTCGGCACCGGCATAGACCCCGATGTAGCCTTCGTAACGTTCCGGATCGCAGCCCGCTGTTTCCAGAGCCGTCTGGCAGGTTTCCAGGAAGAGCCGGTGCTGGGGGTCGGTGAGTTCCGCTTCCCTGGGGGGCATGCCGAAAAACCGGTTGTCAAACATCTCCGGTTCGTTGACGATGGCCCGGGCGTTCACAAAGTTGGGCATGGCGGAGACGGTGGGGTCAACCCCGGCCTCTGCCAGTTCCTCCGGGGTAAAGAAAGATACGCATTCAACGCCGTCAATCAGATTCTGCCAGAACGTGTCAATGTCATCTGCCTTTGGGAATCGTCCGGCCATACCGATGACGGCAATGTATCCGGCTTGATCTTCTCCGGTTTGGTCTTCTCCGGTTTCGTTATCCACTGTGTCTAAATTTTCGTCCATTATTTTCCCCTCCGGGTGGTCCGGCGCACGGG
>JAKSBB010000131.1 GCA_022361315.1 Desulfobacterales bacterium | reverse complement strand
GCAGGAGGTGGCTTCGTTGATGTATACACTTCCCGCTTCAATGTTTTCAGACAGGAAATAGGCATTGGCCAGGCTGGAGGTGAAGGCACCGACCTGGAACCCGAACCGGCTGTCATTGGCCATCTCCACGGCCTGCTCAATGTCTTCGAAAGGCATGACGGGAACCACGGGTCCCATGGTGGGCTCTGTGGTCACCAGCATATCGGGGGTGGCGTTATCTATAACGGTGGGTTCCAGATACAGCCCTTCGGCGTTGCCGCCTGTGAGAAATTTGCCCCCTTTAGATTTGGCATCCTCAAGATGTTCAAGGGCCTGGGCCAGGACCACCTTGTTGTTTAAGGGGCCGATATCTGTCTTTTCATCCATGGGATCTCCGAAGACCATGCTTTGGGTTTTCTCAACAAACTTATTGAGGTACTCGGTGTACACCTCTTTGTGTACCAGAATGCGGCGGGTGGAAATCGGTGACTGTCCGTTGTGGCCGTAGGCGCCCTGGGCGGCGGACAACACCGCTTCATCGATATTGGCGTCATCCATGACAATAAAGGGGTTGTTGGAAACAACGGCCGCCAGGTGGCGTTTCATGCCCACATTTTGTGAGATGGTGTGGCAGACCGCCTCAGACGTAAACGAGTTGATACCCGAAACCCCGGGATTTGTAACCAGTGCGTTACCCACTTCTGCACCGGTTCCGGTGACGATATTTATGGCACCGGCCGGAAAGCCCGCTTCGTGCAGCGCTTCCGCGATCAGGATGGCGCTCAGAGGGGTACCGATGGAGGGTTTTACAATGACCGCCGTTCCCAGTGCCAGGGCATAGGGGATGGTGCAGTTCGGCATCTCCGAGGGGTAAGAGTAAGTAGAGATGTTGGCCACCACATTGATGGGTTCAAAGGTCTGGAGGATCCGTTTGTTGTTGTTATCTTCCGTGACGTTGGGCAGGGCAATCCCGCGCATGAAGGTTTTGATGTTGCCCATGGCCACATGGAAGTTGCTCCAGCTGTATCCGGTGCCCGGGCTGGCTTCGCTGATGGACTGAGCCATAGGTTTTCCGGATTCACGGCACATGATCTCACAGGTTTCCTTCTCCCGTGTTTTGGCAATCTCCATGGCCTTGTGCAGGAGTTCCACCCGTTTGAGCAGGGACATTTTTTTTAATGCCTTGCGTCCCTCCAGGGCCGCATCAACGGCCAGGTCAACATCTTCTTTGGCGCAGAGGGGGACACTGCCCACCCGTGAGCCGTCCCCGGGAGACATGATATCAACCCGCTCGTTGCTTTTTGCCTCGACCCATTCGCCACCGATCAGTATTTTTTTATCCATTTATTCGCTCCTTAAACCCGATTCTATATTCGTATTTTTGTGATTTATTTGTCTGCGACACCTTTTATACATAGCCCTGGAAGCGGGTTCTGACGGTGGCTGAATAGACGTAGTTGATCATGGTTGAAAAGTCGTAAACCGGCAGGCCGAATGCCTGATACACCGCCGCAGCATAGGGGGGCAGATCCGTACATTCGAAAAGAATGGCCCGGATATCAGGGTTTTCTTCAATCATCTCTCCGGTCACTTTCACCACCTCTGCCTCCACCTGGTCAAAATCCAGATAGCCTTTTTCCGCATGGATGGCATCGTAGAACCCCGGCTGGTTCTGCATACCGGTAACGGCCATGGGGATGTCCACCCCGTTTGTGGCGATTTCCAGGTGACGGGGGGTGAGGGTATCGCTGTTGGCCGTAACAATACCGATTTTTTCGCCGGGCCTGAGCATCCGGGAAATGAACGGCAACTGAAGAAGGCTGGACATGAATGTGGGTACCGAGAATTCTTTGGCAAGGATATCGTGGTACAGGACCATGAACCCGCAATTGCCCGTGATGGCCTTCACCCCTTCGTTGATCAGCTTCCAGCCTGCATCGATAAAGGGTTGCAGCAGCTCGGGATCTCCCTTGTACACCAG
>JAKSBB010000334.1 GCA_022361315.1 Desulfobacterales bacterium | reverse complement strand
GGAAAAACGGTCCTTCTGTTTCAGAATGGACAACCGGATTCTGGATCCCCTGGTCTATGAACAATTTGTCTACGGCATCTTCTTTGCCAACGGTCACTACGCCTGCGGTACCCACCTGCGGGCCGACGACATTGCCCGCGGCGGTCTGCGGATGATCCGGGTCACCCCCGGTAACCATTCGGCTGAGCTGGACAACGCCGTCTTGCTGAACTACGCCCTGGGGCCCAAGGCTCAGCGTCTCAAACACAAGGACATCTGCGAGAGCGGCTCCAAGGGGGTTGTGGTTCCCCATCCCATTTACGCCAGCTACAGCCGGGAAGCCCTATCCGATTATACCGAGGGTATCATGGACCTCATGCTGCCGGACGCCAGTGTCAAAGACCACTGGGGCAAACCCGAGATGGTTTTCTTCGGGCCGGATGAGGGCACCGCACCGCTCATGGATGCCGTAGCCTTCCGGGCCAGGGAAAGAGGCTATGCCTACTGGCGTACCATCACCACGGGTAAGAGCTTCGGTATCCCCCACGACACCTACGGTATCCTGGACAACGGGGATCTCTTCGGGCTGTCCGCCCACGATGCCAAAACCACCGAGCTTGCCATCAACGGGGATACTAAAGCCGTTACGGCGGATATGGACGAGATCTGGAACGCCATCGGCGGCCGGGTGGAAATCAGCGGCATGACCACCACCTCCGTCATGGGGGCCTTCCGGACCCT
This sequence comes from Desulfobacterales bacterium, assembly GCA_022361315.1. The sequence continues at coordinate 2,027 of JAKSBB010000334.1, read as the reverse complement.
TATAGATCACTACGGGGCAAAGGAAGAAGAACTTAACCTCATGATGACCGGTGGCCCCGACGGTGACCTGGGCGCCAACGAGATCCAGTGCTACAAGGGTAAGGTGTGTTTAATTATTGACGGCGGTTCCATCCTTTTTGATCCCGACGGACTGGACCGGGAAACCCTGATGAAGATCGGGTTCATGCGTCACACCGCCCCCCGGGTCAACTCCCTGGGATACCCCGTTGAGAAACTGGGACCCAGAGGGTTCCAGGTACCCCTGCGGGGTAAAAATATCACACTGCCCGACGGCACTCTGGTGGAGGACGGCGCCGTATTCCACCGGAACTTCATCACCGATCCGGCCAACCGCAAGTACATCGAGCAGGCCAACATCCAGGCCTTTATCCCCTGCGGCGGGTTCAAAGACACGGTGAACCATGCCAACGTCCGGGCCTTCACCGCCAACTTCGCGGAACTGCGGTTCATTGCGGAAGGGGCCAACGTCTACTTTGACGATGCTGCCCGCCGTTACATTGCCGGTTCCACGGGGATCAAGCAGATCAAGGACTCTTCCGCCAACAAGGGCGGGGTATTCTCCTCAGCCGTGGCCGAGGTGCTCACCGCCTTCCTGTTCGAGGAAGATTATGAAAAACGCCTTCTTGAAGATGTGGACACCCGCTGGGCGCTCATCCGGGATATCATGAATCTGGTATCCGAATACGCAGCAGCGGAAACCTCCATGCTCATCAAGATCCACGAAGCCGATCCCAACGTCCCTCTGTTCGAGCTGTCTGAAAAGACCAGTGAACAGATTTTCACCTTCATGGATGTGGTGGCGGAAAATGTGGATAAGGTGGTGGAAAACGAGGCTCTGCTCTGGGAAGTTCTAAAATCCTACGTGCCGGCCGTCCTGGTGAAAAGCCTGGGACGCGAGGCCATCCTCAACATCATGAATGCGGAAAAGCTCACCGCTTACCGCAATGCCATTATCACCAAGAAAATGGCCTCCCTGGCCTTCTACAAACACGGGGAAGACTGGGAGACCTATGCGGCAGACGCGGCCGCCGATTTCATCGGTGCCATGACTGCCCTGTTCGGTTGCAGTTAAGTTATACATGCCGCCCGCGGGGCTTGCGGGCGGCTTAAATACTCCCCGAAGGGTTCGGGGACCGGGTAGTTTTACCGTTAACCTTAACAGGAAACAGGAGTAAAAACATGGGTACAATAATGGACATCGTCAATGCAAGGGACCCCTTTGAAAAGGAATTCCACCAGGCCGTTCACGAGGTGGTGGAGTCCGTTAAACCGGTCCTTGACAGAAATCCCGAATACCGCCATGCCGGTATCATGGAGCGAATTGTTGAACCCGAACGGGTGATTCAATTCAGAGTACCCTGGGTAGATGACCAGGGTAAGGTTCAGGTCAACCGGGGGTTCAGAATCGAAATGAACTCCGCCATCGGCCCCTACAAAGGCGGCTTACGGTTTCACCCCTCCGTCAACCTGTCCATCCTGAAGTTCCTTGCCTTTGAGCAGGTATTCAAAAACGCCCTGACCACGCTGCCCATCGGCGGCGGCAAGGGCGGTTCCGACTTTGATCCCAAGGGAAAATCCGACATGGAAGTCATGCGGTTCTGCCAGAGTTTCATGGCTGAACTCTTCCGTCATATCGGCCATAACACCGACGTGCCTGCCGGCGACATCGGCGTAGGCGGCCGGGAGATCGGCTACATGTTCGGTATGTATAAAAAACTGAAGAACGAATTCACCGGCATCCTCACCGGCAAGGCCCTGGACTGGGGCGGCAGCCTGATCCGTCCGGAAGCCACCGGTTACGGCGCGGTGTTCTTTGCCGACGAGATACTGGCCACCAAAAACGAATCCCTGGACGGTAAAATCTGCCTGGTATCCGGCTCCGGCAACGTGGCCCAGTACACCACCGAGAAGATCAACCAGCTGGGCGGCAAGGTTGTCACCCTCTCCGACTCCACCGGCTACATCTACGATGAAGAAGGTATTGACGGCGACAAACTCCAGTGGGT
>JAKSBB010000129.1 GCA_022361315.1 Desulfobacterales bacterium | reverse complement strand
GATTACGGGGATATCCACCTGCATTACATCCGCAAAGCTGATGGCGCCGGCGCAGCCCACAGGGACATCCTCTGTGATATACCGGGACTCCATGGTGAATCGTGTACCTTTGGGGGCCGGCAGCCAGGTGGTCTGATCCAGGGGCTCGGTGAAGGGCAGGCGGAAGTCTTCCCCGAACATCATCTGGCCGATGAGTCCCATGCGCGACTGGAGTACATCTTCCTCCACGGGACAGATGCCCACGCCGAAGGCTTTGGCGATCTCCACCTGCTCCAGATAGAAGGCGAACTGAACCCGCCCCACACAGGGGGAAACCCCGTGGGCATAAATGTCATAAACGGCATCCGGGCTGCCCACATTTGGAATAATGCCCCAGTTTTCAATGGTGCCGGTGTTTAACACCACCGCGGGAACGTGCAGCAGCACGTTGACATTGGACAGGCCGATATCCAGCACCGTATCTCCCTGGATCAGGGCGGTGGCATCCAGGGCGGGGATCTCTTTACTGGTGGACAGATAGGCGTTGAAGTCGCTGGAAGGGAAGGTGTCCACCCGGATTTCATTTTCCCGGTACATGATATTCACCACATTGGTTTCCGTCTCCATGTTATTGAAATCCGTCAGCCGCGTGCCGTATACCAGGGATGAATATCCGGCAATGATCACCCGGGTATCCAATCCTTTCTCCCGCATGATGCGGCGGAGAATCAGGCTGCCGAAGTTGTCCGGAAAAATGCTGACGGTCTGCCCGTCTTCCAGCAGGGGGGCCAGCTCTTCAAAAATTTCCTCAAATCCCTGGGCCTGAACGGAAACCAGAATATGGTCCGCCCCCTGTACGGCCTCTTTCATATCATAGGTGACCATGTCGATGGTCACGGTGCCGTTCCGCTGGAAGTTTTCATGGTTTTTTTCAATGCCTTCAAAGCGGATGCGGCGGCTTTTCAGGATCCCTTTGACCTTGTTGTTGAATCTGGTAAATTCAAACATTCTGACTTCGGCGCCGCCCAGCTTGCAGTCGGCTGCCAATGCGTTGGCGCCGTTGCCTGCGCCGATTACGGTGATAATTGCCATTTTATCCTCTCCTTCTCATTACTGCCCTTAGCAGAGTGCCCCTTGTTTCTTTTTCACCTTGAATACGAATTCATCCGTGGTGGACATGCATTCCTTCTGGAGCCGGTAGATGTTTTCTATGGTCCCGTCCACGGTATCGTGCACCACCCCTTCAATGCTGCTGGAGCTTAAGCCTTTTTCCGCCATCAGCATGGCCTGAAGCGCCCCGCTCAGACCGGTGTAGGACCTGAAGGCGCAGCTCGGTTTTGCTCCGTCGCAGATCACTCCGGCCAGGTTGCCCAATGTCGTTCTGATGATATCGCCGATCTGTTCTTTGCCGGCACCGTGGAGGTAGGCAACACCGGTGGCGGCAGCGGCCGGGGCCACGCCCGAGCAATAGCACATGGGAGAGAGATGGGCATACTCATTGGAACGGTAGTCCAGGAAAATGTTCGTTAAATTGGACAGAGCCACGGCGCGGATGATCTCTTCTTCGCTGCTGTTTCGAAAATCCCCGGCCGCGATGGGGGCCATACTGCAGATGATGCCCTGGTTGCCGCTGCCGGTGTTGCTCATGGCTGTGTAATCACTGCCTCCCATGCGGGCATCTAAACCGGCGGTGGTCCACATGAGAATCTCCGTGATTTCGTCCCTTTCTATCAGCCCCTTTTCAATCTGTTCTTTCAGGGTACGGGCCACCTGCAGGCCAAATGGATTGTCCAGACCGTCCTTACAGATGCCCCGGGTCAGTTCAATGGCTGTTTTGATATGTGAAAGTTCGCTGATATCACTGGTGGTGCAGAAATCGTAAATGCTGTCCATGGAGAGGAAGGAAGAATCCGTGGGCTCCCCTTTTTGGCTTTCCAGGGCCGCAGCCTCTTTCTCCCGTGAGCCAAGGATGAGTTTACCATCCTGTTCAATGGTTTTGATGCCGTTATGTTCATTCCACAAGCTCACCGATGCGGTGTGTTGGTTGGTTTCAACCGTGGTTTTCAGGTAGATCGAAGGGGCAGGGGTAACCATGTCGATGGAGATGTTACCGGCGGCAAGGAGGTCTTCCACGAGGGTTTCTGCGTCCTTGAGATCGGTTTCCGTGACCTTGTTCAATACTTCCATATCCTCATCCGCATCCCCGGCAATAACACCCAGGGCTGAGGACAGGTAGCCCCCCCGTTTGCCCCCGGTATTGGGAATCCCAACGGACTGCACGCCGATGACCATCAGGCCGGAGCCTTCCAGGGTGATACGTTTGACTTCACCCG